>NZ_CP097800.1:3925000-4080000 GCF_000612545.2 Streptomyces sp. PCS3-D2
TCGGCGGCATGCTCCAGGCCCGACCGTGCCGCCTGCTCGGCCTCCTCGGTGTGGTCGAGCGACATCAGCACTCCGGCCCGCAGCACCAGCGGGTCCACCGCCTGCCAGGGGCGCCCTGCCTCGATCGCCCGGGCAGCGCTCGCCGCCAGCAGGGGCAGAGCCCGTTCCGGGCCGCCCTGCGCCAGGGCTACCCGGCCCAGCATCTCCTCGGCCTCCGCCACCAGGTCCGGCGCCGTCTCCAGGTGGTCGGCGATGAAGGCGGTCAGGTCGGCGGCGAGCTCAGCGTGACCGTGCTCCTCAACCCCGTGGTGGGAGTGGACTTGGCCGTGATCGTGGTCGTGGTGCCCGCCCGGGTCGGCGGACTCCACCGTGCGCAGGTACGACTCCAGACGGAGCGTGGAGAGCTCGGCGAGGGCGATCCGCCGCGCTCGCCGCGGCTCGGCGTGGTCCAGTGCCTCGGCGGATCGCCGGGCGGTCCGCAGCAGTTCGCGGACCTCGTCGGGTGCGGCGCCGGACTGAGCGGCCGCGCCCGCGATCCGCAGCTCCGCGAGGGCGGCCCGTTCCGCCCGGCCGAGCGCCCGGTACTCGTCCCGGATGGCGGCCAGGAGTTCGCCCGCCTCCGGTGCCCCGCCCCGGGCGGCGGCCAGGGCCCGCTGGTCCGCGAGGTCGGCGCGTACCAGCGGATCCGCCCCTGGCTGTGCGTCCAGTCGTAGGGCCACCTCCGCCCACAGCGCGTCCGCGCCCGGATGGCCCAGGTCCCGGGCATCACGGGCCCGCTCCACCAGCTCGGCGAACCCGATGGACGCGACGGCCGTCCCGGGTGCGGCGGGGCCGGGGACGGACATGACGGAGGTGTCGGCGGGCCGGGGCAGTCCTGTGCTGCGCACCCCCAGCGGCAGGTCCACCGCCAGCGGTTCCCGGACGACCCGCGCGAGGAACCGTTCCGAAACCCGGGTGGTGCCGTTGCGCGCGTCGAACTGCCCGGCGATGTCGAGGCAGCCCGCGTACAACACCTCGTACAGCCCGGAGACGGTGCGGGGGGTGCCTTCGTAGGAGACCGCCGGGAGGTCTCCGTGCCCCAGTTCCCGCAGGCGGTGCAGCAGGACGAGGATGCCGCCGTGGAAGGACAGCCGGTCGTCGAGGTTGGCGAGGGGCGCCACGTGAGAGGCGTGTTCGGCCAGGATCTCCAGGCCGCGCGAGGTGTTGCCGGTCAGCGCGCAGAACTCGATGTGTTCGCCGACCGACGGCAGGAGGCTGTCGTTGCCGCGGGCCAGGCGGTAGCCGCGCAGGTGGTTGGAGCGTGCCTCGTCGGTCCGGCCGAGCCGAAGCAGCGGGAGGAGCGAGCTGGCGAGGACGCGGTGCGGTTCCTCGGCGCAGATCAGCTCGCCCGTGAGGACCGGCCGCCACAGCTCCAGGGCCTCGGTGTCGTCGCCCTGCAGGATGGCGTAGTGGCCCTGGTCCCCGAGCTCGCAGGCCTGGCAGTCGCTCATGTCGTCCCGCTCCGCCGCCAGCCAGCTCCGGAAGGCGCGCTCCGCACGCTCGTCGTCGCCCGTGGCATGGGCCAGCCACAGTTCGGCGTCGCGTACCGGGCGCTCGCTGTATCCGGCGATCCGGTAGCGGCGGTCCATCTCCTCCAGCCAGCCGGTCGCCGACTCCAGGGGTATGTCGGGCGAGTCGGCGATGGCCGTGGCCACCCACTTGAACTGCCAGAACAGCGAGTGGGTTTCCCATTCGCAGAAGGCCGCCGGGTCCTTGTCGTACTCCTGGAGCAGCCGCGCGAAGGGGACGAGGATCTTCGGTGACTCGGAGCTGTAGAGGTAGGCGTTGATCAGGTTGTTCAGGGCCTCGCGGAACAGGGCGCGGTTACCGCAGGCCTCGGCCGCGCCGGCCAGCGCCTCGGCATGCGCGTTGCGCGCGGCGCCGTTGGGCGCCTCGCGGTTCTCCGCCAGTCCTCGCACGATCTCCTCGTGCGTCAGCGTCGTCACTTCGGGTCCTCCTCGCCGTCACGGGCATCGGTGGGGTTCGCGGATGAGTGCGTCGCCCACTCCAGGAGCCCGAGGAAGGCCCGGTTGAGCAGCGCGGAGTCGGCGGGGCGCAGCGGCCGCTGGGACATCAGCAGGGCCTGTCCGTACAGCGATTCGACGGCGGTGCCGGTCAGCGCCTCGTCCTGCAGGCCGGAGATCCGCCGGATCAGCGGGTTGTTGTGGTTGAGGACCAGGCGCGCGCGGGGCGCGGATCCACGCAGCGACCCGAGGATGCCGCTCCACAGGGAGTCGGCGCTCTCCAGCGCGGCGGTGCGGTCGCGTTCCTGGCGGGCCTGGCGGTCGTCGAGGTAGAGCGCGGGCACGGTGACGGGCTGGAAGGCGCGCAGCGCCACGTCGCAGTGCTGGGATGCGAGGCGGGTGCGCGCGGTGGCGAGGAAGGGCGCCAAGGCCAGCTCGTCCGCGGTGGGCACCTGGTCGAGCCGTTCGGTGACGGCTCCCGCGTCCAGTTCGGTCACCTTGAGCTCCGGCCGTACGGAGGGCAGCAGGGCGAGCAGGTCCGCGTCGTAGGTGTAGCCGGCGTTGATGACGCCGAGGCCGTGGGCCGCGGCGATCGGCGCGATCTGGCGGAACTCCTCGACGGTGCGTGTGAAGTGGATGTCGGTGTGGGCGGCCGCGAACTCCTGCAGGCTCATCGAACCTGCGCTGGTCTCGAACGGCAGCCAGGGCAGCATCAGTCCCAGCAGCTCGGGGTCGTGCCGGGCCATGGACTTCACACCGAGGTGGTGGACCTGGAGGAACGAGGCCAGGCGCTCGGGGTCGCCGGCCGCGAGCTCGGCGAGCCAGCCGCGGATGCGGGCGCCGAGGGCTTCCCGTACGGCGGAGAGGGTCTCGTCGTCGTAGAGGTTCTCCCGGGAGGCGGTCGGCCGCAGCGTGTCCGTGTCGATGACGGCGCGGACGAAGAACGCCCAGTCCGGCAGCAGGTTGTCGGCCCGATGGGTCAGCAGCATGCCTTTGAGGTGGACGCGGTGTCCGGCCCGGTGGGCGGGGCTGGTCGGGTCCGGCAGGACGTACGCGACCCCGCGCACGCCGGCGACCGGCAGGTCGAGGTCGATGCTGTCGAGGGGTGTGAAATCGAAGAGTTCGGCGCAGTGTCCGGCCAGGGCGACGCGGCGGGCGGCGGGGGTGGGGAACGCGCGCTCCCAGACGGCGGCCCGGTCGGTGACGGGTCGCGGCTCGCCGCCCTGACCGTCGTCGAAGGTGATGTCGTAGGGGAGCAGGGAGCCGTAGTCGCGGGCCAGTTCCTCGACCTTGGCTGGGAGGATCCATTCCGCCGCACCCGGCCGGGCTTCCAGGACGACGGTGGTGCCGGGCTCGGGGCGGGCCGCGTGGGGCAGTTCGCGCACCGTGTAGGAGCCGTCGTCCGCGGCCAGCCATTCCACGGGGGCGGCTCGGGGGTCGCGGGCGGAGCGGGTGACCACGCGGATCTGGCGGGCCACGACGAAGCACGCGAGCAGTCCGATGCCGAACTGGCCGAGGAAGTCTCCTCGGGTGGCTTCCAGGGACTGCTCGGGGAACCCGTCCTCGCCGCCCCGCTTGGAGCTGCGGCCGATGGTGGCGAGGAACGAATGGGCCTCGGCGGCAGTCAGGCCGATCCCGCTGTCTTCGATGGTCACCCGGCCGCCGGAAGCCGTCAGCCGGATGTGGACCGGTGCCTCCGGGTCGATCGCCTGGCGTGCGGTGACCGCGTCCACCGCGTTCTGCAGGAGCTCGCGGACGTAGACGCGCGGGCTGGAGTAGAGGTGGTGGGAGAGGAGGTCCACCAGACCACGCAGGTCGACCTGGAAGCTGTGGGCGGCGGACACGGGTGTGGATGTGGGGGCCGGCATGGGTGTGGACGTCATGGGGCGTCACCTCGCGTGCATGTGTGGATGGTTCGGCGATCGCGAGGTCCCCCCCTCACTGATCCCGGAGTGGCAGACACATTAGGGGGATGGTCCGACAATCTCCGCGCGATTTCCGGCGCCGGCGCAGGGCAGCCCACAGGGCTACGGGAGGCGCAGGAACTGCGGAGGCACAGCGTCCACCAGCCACACCCCGTTGGCGCTGACTCGAAAGACGTGCCCGGCCGCACGCATCGCCGCGGCGTCCACGCTGAGGACGACGGGTCGGCCGCGGCGCGCGCCGACCCGGGTCGCCGTCTCCCGGTCGGGGGACAGGTGCACGTGGTGGCGGTCCATCGGGCGCAGGCCTTCGGAGTGGATCGGGTCGAGTGCCGCGGCCACGGTGCCGTGGTAGAGGTACGCGGGCGGTTCGGCCTCCGGAAGGTCCAGGTCCACGGTCACGGTGTGCCCCTGGCTGGCTCGGATGCGGGTGCCGTCGACGGCGAACCGCCGCTTGTCGTTGGTGGCCACGACGTGGTCGAGCTCCGCGCGGCTGAGGTGGAAGCCGTGCGCCGCTGCGCCGCGCAGCAGGTCGTCGATCTCCACCCAGCCGTGCGGGTCCAGCACCAGGCCGATCCGTTCCGGCTGGTGCCGCAGATGTTTCGAGAGGTACTTGGACACCTTCACGGTGCGTCTTTCGTCCATGAACCCCAGCGTGCCCGTCCCCCACGTCCTCCGGCAGGGATTTTCGGCTGCCGTGGGCCTGCGGACGGCCTGCGGACGGCCGACGAGCGTCTATTCTCATTCCGAGATGCGGAATATATTTTCCATTATCACTTCTGCTCCGGGGGAGACCTCATGCCAGTCCACACCTCTCTGCCACGCCGCGCGGCTGCCGAGCTGATCGGGACCGCCGGCCTGCTCATGGTCGTGATCGGCTCCGGGCTCAAGGCCGCGGAGCTCAGCTCCGACGCCGGTGTCGCCCTGATCGCCAACTCGTTCGCGTCGGCCATCGGCCTCGGGCTGATCGTCACCCTTTTCGGGCCGCTGTCCGGCGCCCATCTCAACCCGGTGGTCACCCTCGTCTCCTGGTGGGCCCGCCGCAGCGGCGGTGATGGGCTCGGCGGCCGCGAGGTACTCGTCTACGTCGCGGCCCAGACCGTCGGAGCCATCGGCGGCGCTGTTCTCGCGGAGGCCATGTTCGGACGGGTCCCGGGCACCTTCGCCACCCAGGTGCTCGACGGAGGTCACCTCCTCGTGGGCGAGGTGATCGCCACCGCCGGCCTCGTCCTCGTGATCCAGGGGCTGGGGCACATCGGGCGCCCCAGGCTCCTCCCCGCCGCGGTCGCCGCGTACCTCGCGGCTGCGATCTGGTTCACCTCTTCCGGCTCCTTCGCCAACCCCGCCGGCACCATCGGGCGCAGCTTCAGCGATTCCTTCACCGGCATATCGCCCGGATCGCTGCCCGGCTTCGTCGCCGCCCAGTTGCTCGGCGGGGTCCTCGGCCTGGCCGTGGCGGCCTTCCTCTACGGAACCCGGGCGGAGGACGCGGCCGCATCCGGGGACTCCGAAGCCTGCGGGACCGAGCCGACGCCGGGCAGCGGGACGGTCCTGCCGGCCGCGCTGCCCGGGACCGGGCCGGCGGAAGGCGTCGGCCCCGATAGGGCCGAGTACCAGGCGATCGGTTGAGCCGCGGTCGCGGTTGCCCACAGGAAAAGTGGACTTGTCCACAGGTGTTTGGGTGGGTTTTGACGGCAAACGCGTGATCCGCCCTGTGGAAGCTGTCGACCTGTGGAGGCAGTGGACAGATCCGTCTCGGACGCCACGGGTCACCCCGTCTCGGACGCCACGGGTCGCCCCGTCCGTTCCGCCCCGCCACGGGCCCGGCTACCGGCCACCCCGGCGTGCCAGATCGTTCATCGTGCGGGCCTGGAGCTCCCGCTCCGTCGCTGCCCGCACGAACTCCGCCACGTGGTCGGCGCCGACCAGCTCCTGCACCGCCCGCACCGTCCCGGCCGGTAGCGCCACCGGCGACGGACCCGTAGGCTGCGACGTCCCGGCCGCCCCTAGGTGCCGCTGGAGGTGCCGGGTCGCGAAGAGTCGCATTGCGCGGGCCAGCTCCGCATCCACGGTCTGCTGGGCCAGCGGCCGCAGCCGCCGTACCATCGTCGCCGCCTCCGCGGCGTCCGCGTCGGTGGGAGGCACCTGCCCGAGGTAGCGCGCGAAGACGTGCTCGGTGGTGAACTCCAGGAACCGCGACGCGATGTGCTCCACCTGGCCCCGCAGTTCTCGGAGGTGTCCGGTGATCGCCGCGAGCGGCACCCCGGCCGCGTACAGCTCGGCCGCCACCGCCAGCTCCTGCGGGGACGGCACCAGGAACTGGTCCGGGCGCCCGGGGATCCGCTCCAACACGCCCAGTTCGCAGGCCTCGCTCACCGCCTCGTCGTCCGGTAGGCCGCCGAACCGTTCGTTCAGCTCGTCCCGGCTGATCCGGGCCGCCTCCTCGTCGGTCCACGGCCCGTGTACCTCGGCGACCAGCCCCAGTACGCCCCCCAGCCCGCGCCCCGCGTCCCAGGCCTCCAACAGCTCCTTGATGGAGGCCAGGGTGTAGCCGCGGTCCAGGAGGTCGGCGATCTGGCGCAGCCGCGCCAGGTGCGTGTCCCGGTAGACGTTGGAACGGCCCCGCCGCTCAGGCTTGGGCAGCAGACCGCGGTCCTGGTACGCGCGGATGGTGCGCACCGTCGCTCCACTGTGGTGTGCCAGATCCTCGATCCGGTACTCGGCCACCGCCTGATCGGACAAACCCGGCTCCCTACGACGTCGTGGCTCGGCCGGCCGTGCGGAGCGCGCCGGCCGCGGCCCGTGCGGCAGGTGAAGCCGCAAGGCACTCGACCGCCCTGCGCAGCGAGCCCTCCTGCGAGGGATGGTACGACCGCCGGCGGGAGCGGGGTATGGCCGTGCCGGGCTCTCTCCGGCCCGCGCTCACAGCCGGGGCTCCAGCCGTGCGATGCGCCGCAGGGTGCGCGGGGCGAAGCGGGACATCCACAGGGCGCCCTTCGACTCGGGTGTGACCGGCACGACCGCCTCGTTGCGGACCACGGCCCCCAGGATCGCCTCGGCGACCTTCTCCGGTGGGAAGTTGCGCAGGCCGTAGAGCCGCGAGGAGCGTTCCTGGCGGCGCTTCTCCTCGGCCTCGTCCACCCCGGCGAAGCGCGAGGTGGCGGTGATGTTGGTGTTGACGATGCCGGGGCAGATCGCGGAGACGCCGATGGACTTCGGGGCGAGCTCCGCGCGCAGGCACTCCGACAGCATCAGCACCGCGGCCTTCGAGGTGCTGTAGGCGGGCAGGGTGCGGGAGGGCAGATAGGCAGCGGCCGAGGCGGTGTTGACGATGTGCCCGCCCTGACCGCGCTCCGCCATCTGCTTCCCGAAGATCCGGCACCCGTGGATGACCCCCCACAGGTTGACGTCCAGGACCTTCTTCCAGTCCTCGGCCGTGGTGTCGAGGAAGGCCCCGGACAGGCCGATCCCGGCGTTGTTGACCAGGACGTCGACGATTCCGTACTCGGCGGCGACCTTCGCCGCCAGCTTCTCCATCGCCTGCTCGTCGCCGACGTCCACACACTCCGCCCAGGCGTCGGAGGCACCGACGAGGCGGGCCATGTCGGCCGTGCGTGCCGCGCCCTCCGCGTCCCGGTCCACCGCCACCACGCGTGCTCCCGCCTCGGCGAAGGCGAAGGCGGTGGCCCGGCCGATGCCGCTGGCCGCTCCGGTGACCAGGACCAACTGGCCGCCGAAGCGGTCGGCGTACCGGGCCGGAGCCCTCCGCTCGGGTGCCCGCGCGGCCGGCTCCTCCCGGGCCGTGACGAACTCCGCGATCCAGGAGGCCAGTTGGTCGGGCCTGGTCCGCGGAATCCAGTGCTTGGCGGGCAGGGTCCGCCGCAGCAGGTCCGGTGCCCAGCGCTCCAGGCCGTCGTAGAGCCGCTCGGACAGGAACGCGTCCCCGGTCGGGGTGATCAGCTGGACCGGTACGTGGGCGTAGGCGTCCGAGCGCGGCCGGCGCAGCCTCGGGCGCACGTTGTCGCGGTAGAGCCAGGCACCGTGCGCCGCGTCCGAGGACAACGAGGCCGTCGGGTAGGAGCCGGCCGGGACCTTCTCGACGCGCTGCAGCATCCCGGGCCACCTCTTGCCGAGCGGCCCGCGCCAGGCGAGCTCCGGCAGCACGGGCGTGTGCAGCAGGTAGACGTACCAGGACTTGGCGCCCTGCCCGAGGAGCTGCGCCGCCGCCCGTGGAGTCGGCCGCGACATGCGCTTCTTGATCCAGTGTCCGAAGTGGTCCAGGGAGGGACCCGACATCGAGGTGAAGGAGGCGATCCGCCCCTCCGTACGGCCGACCGTCGCGAACTCCCAGCCCTGCACCGAACCCCAGTCGTGGCCGACGAGGTGCACCGGCCGGTCCGGACTGACCGCGTCCGCCACCGCCAGGAAGTCGTCGGTCAGCTTCTCCAGGGTGAAGCCCCCGCGCAGCGGCTGCGGCGCGGTGGAGCGGCCATGGCCGCGTACGTCGTAGAGCACGACGTGGAAGCGGGTCGCGAGCCGCTCGGCGACCTCGGTCCAGACCTCCTTGCTGTCCGGGTAGCCGTGCACCAGCAGCACGGTCGGGCGGCCCTTCTCGCCGAGTTCGACCACGCACAGTTCGACCCCGCCGCTGCGCACCCAGCGCTCCCGCGCACGCGGGAGCTCCCCCGCTCCTGTTCGGCTCACGCCGCTCATGCCGCTCATGCTGCCTTCTCCTCCTCGGCCCAGCGCCGCACGTGCGGCAGATCGTCGTCGAGCCAGAACGCGCTCTCCTGCGGGTCCCGCGAGTCGGTGACCACGAGGATCTCCTCGAACTTCGCGCCGGTGCCCCGGAAGCCCAGGTGCGGTTCCACCGCCCACAGGCCGGGCTGCGGCGGATGGTCGGAGAAGCGGTAGGGGCTCCATAGCGGGGACCAGCCCTCACGGTGTCCGTGCAGCGCATCACCGGCCAGTCCCTTGAGGGACTGGGCGCCGAACCCGAACAGCGTTGGCGACCAGCGCCGCTGCTCGACCCGGTCGATCTTGTGGGCGATCACGCCGAAGGGGTAGGCGCGGTGGCGGTTGGCGTACCCCTGCCGGTTCATCAGCCGCTCGACGTCCTCGTAGATCTCCCGCAGGGAGCGGCGCTCGCGCACCTGCTCCAGGATGAGCGCCCGGTGCGCCCGCAGATCGGACATGAGCCGGTCCTGCACCGGATTGAGGCCGAGGCTGCCCGAGTATCCGATGTCCGCCGAGAAGCCCTTGTGGACCGGCGCCATGTCGAGGATGAACGGCATGCCCGGCTCCAGCCGCCGGTTCGTCGGGAAGAACTGCAGCGGGATCCGGAAGCCGGCGAAGGCGGTACGGTCCCCGAACCAGGCGAACGGCAGGTGGAACCAGTCCCGTACCCCGCGGTCGCGCAGCCACTCGCGCTGCATGCGCGCGGCCTCGCGCTCGGTCACTCCGGGCCGCAGCTGGGCCGCGACGGCCTCGGCGCACGCGTAGGCGAGGCGCTGCACCTCCCTGAACCCGCTCAGGTCGGCGGAGAGCCCTCCGGAGTGCCGCGCGGTGCGTTGCCTGGTGTCCCCAGCCATGTCAGCCCGTCCATCCGTGTAGCCGTATGCCCGTAAGTTGACACTGATGAATGTGACAATGCCCGGAGATCGCGTCAAGGGGCGTGCACGGACCTGTGGACAAAGTTGTCCGGTCCATATCAACCTCCCGTACGGGCGTGTACGCCTGAAGGCGGAGACGGGATCCAGCTCCAGGTCTGACGCCTTACGACAGCCCCGCCACTAACGTCGGATCCGTGACTGTCATCGCGACTGAAAGCCTGAGCAAGCGGTACCCCCGAGTGACCGCCCTCGACCGGCTCTCCCTGGACATCGGCCCCGGCGTGACCGGGCTCGTGGGCGCCAACGGAGCCGGCAAGTCCACGCTGATCAAGATCCTGCTGGGACTGTCCCCCGCCACCGAGGGCAGCGCCACCGTGCTCGGCCTCGACGTCAATACGCATGGCAGCGCCATACGTGAACGCGTCGGGTACATGCCCGAGCACGACTGCCTGCCACCCGACGTCTCGGCCACCGAGTTCGTCGTCCACATGGCGCGCATGTCCGGCCTGCCGCCGACCGCGGCTCGCGAGCGCACCGCCGACACCCTGCGCCACGTCGGACTGTACGAGGAGCGGTACCGCCCCATCGGCGGCTACTCCACCGGCATGAAGCAGCGCGTCAAGCTCGCCCAGGCTCTCGTCCACGACCCCCAGCTGGTCCTCCTCGACGAGCCGACCAACGGCCTGGACCCGGTCGGCCGCGACGAGATGCTCGGCCTGATCCGCCGGGTCTACACCGACTTCGGCATCTCCGTCCTGGTCACCTCCCACCTCCTCGGCGAGCTGGAGAGGACCTGCGACCACGTCGTGGTCGTCGACGGGGGCACACTGCTGCGCTCCAGCTCCACCAGCGACTTCACCCAGACCACCACGACCCTCGCGGTCGAGGTCACCGACTCCGACCTCCACCCGGACGGCACCACCGCCCTGCGCAAGGCGCTGACCGAGGCGGGCCTGACCCTGCACGCCGGCGCGGAGCAGGGTCTGCCCGGGGCCGGCCACATCCTCCTCGTCGAGGCCACCGGCGAGCAGACCTACGACACCATCCGCGACACCGTCGCCGAGCTGGGCGTCGGCCTGGTCCGCATGGAACAGCGCCGCCACCACATCGCGGAGGTCTTCCGCGACAACGACCAGCCCGTGTACACCGCTCAGCAGAAGGGAGCCGGTTCCGATGGCGCCTGAGACGTCGACGCAGATCCACAACATCGGCTACCGGTCCTACGACGGACCCCGGCTCGGCCGCGCCTACGCCCGCACGTCGCTGTTCTCGCAGTCCCTGCGCGGCGCCTACGGCCTCGGCCGGTCCGCCAAGTCCAAGGTTCTCCCGATGCTGCTCTTCGCGGTGATGTGCGTCCCCGCGCTGATCATCGTCGCGGTGGCCATCGCGGTGCCCGGCTCCACCGACCTGCCGATCAAGTACACGACGTACGCCCTGACCACGCAGGTGGTCATCGGCCTCTACCTCGCCTCCCAGGCGCCGCAGTCCGTCTCGCGCGACCTGCGCTTCAAGACGGTCCCGCTCTACTTCTCGCGGCCCATCGAGCGCGTCGACTACGTCGTGGCCAAGTACGCGGCCATGGCCTCGGCCATGTTCATCCTCACCGCGACGCCACTGCTGATCATGTGGATCGGCGCGCTGCTGGCGAAGTTCGATTTCACCGACCAGACCAAGGGATTCGGGCAAGGACTCGTGTCGGTTCTGCTGCTGTCGCTGCTCTTCTCCGGGATCGGCCTGGTGATGGCCGCGCTCACCCCACGCCGCGGTTTCGGTGTCGCAGCGATCATCGCGGTGCTCCTGATCCCCTACGGTGCGGTCACCGCGGTGCAGGGCATCGCTTACAGCACCGGGAACACGGCAGCCATCGACTGGCTGGGCCTGTTCTCACCGATCACCCTGGTCGACGGCGTGCAGACCGCGTTCCTCGGCGCCAGCTCCGCCTTCCCCGGCGGTGAGGGCCCCTCGGCCGGCATCGGCTTCGTCTACCTGCTCGTCGCCCTCGGCCTGATCGCCGGCTCCTATGCCGCCCTGATGGCCCGCTACCGGAAGGCCGGGCTGTGACCACCATCGACATCGACCACACCTCCCGCTGGTTCGGGAACGTCGTCGCCGTCAACGACGTGACCATGCGCGTCGGCCCCGGCGTCACGGGACTGCTGGGCCCCAACGGCGCGGGCAAGTCCACGCTCATCAACATGATGGGCGGCTTCCTCGCCCCCTCCACGGGCACCGTCACCCTCGACGGCGCCCCGATCTGGCGCAACGAACAGATCTACCGGCAGGTGGGCGTCGTCCCCGAGCGCGAGGCGATGTACGACTTCCTCACCGGCCGTGAGTTCGTCGTGGCCAACGCCGAGCTCCACGGCCTCGACGACGCGGCGGCGCAGCGCGCGCTCGCCACCGTCGAGATGGAGTACGCGCAGGACCGCAAGATCTCCACCTACTCCAAGGGCATGCGCCAGCGCGTGAAGATGGCGTCCGCTCTCGTCCACGACCCGTCCGTGCTGCTCCTGGACGAGCCGTTCAACGGCATGGACCCGCGTCAGCGGATGCAGCTGATGGACCTGCTGCGGCGCATGGGCGACGAAGGACGCACCGTTCTGTTCTCCTCCCACATCCTGGAGGAGGTCGAGCAGCTCGCTTCGCACATCGAGGTGGTCGTGGCCGGACGGCACGCCGCCTCCGGCGACTTCCGCAAGATCCGCCGCCTGATGACGGACCGCCCGCACCGCTACCTCGTCCGCTCCTCCGACGACCGGTCCCTCGCCGCGGCCCTGATCGCCGATCCCTCCACGGCCGGCATCGAGGTCGACCTGAAGGAGGGCGCGCTGCGCATCCAGGCCGTCGACTTCGGCCGGTTCACCGAGCTGCTGCCCCAGGTGGCCCGACAGCACGGCATTCGGCTGCTGACGGTCTCGCCCTCGGACGAGTCCCTCGAGTCGGTCTTCTCCTACCTCGTCACGGCCTGAAAGGAGCTGGCACCCATGTACGACCCCACCGTTGCCCGGCTCACCTACCGGGCCCTGCTCGGTCGGCGCCGCGCGCTGATCCTCTTCGCCCTTCCCGCCCTGCTGATCGTCATCTCCATCGCCGTCCGCGCCTTCACGGGGCTGGACGACAAGGTCGCAGCTGACCTGCTCGGGGGTTTCGCCCTCGCCACCATGGTCCCGCTGATCGGGGTGATCGCCGGTACCGGCGCCATCGGTCCCGAGATCGACGACGGTTCCATCGTCTACCTGCTGGCCAAGCCGGTGAAGCGCCCGACGATCATCATGACCAAGCTGATCGTGGCGATCGCCGTCACCATGGCCTTCTCCGCGATCCCCACCCTGATCGCCGGCTTCATCCTCAACGGCAATGGCCAGCAGATCGCCGTGGCCTACACGATCGCCGCACTCGTCGCCTCGATCGCCTACAGCGCTCTGTTCCTGCTGCTGGGCACCGTCAGCCGGCACGCCGTCGTCTTCGGCCTGGTCTACGCCCTGATCTGGGAGTCGCTCTTCGGCAGCCTGGTCGAGGGTGCCAAAACCCTCAGCGTCCAGCAGTGGGCCCTGGCGCTCGCCGAGAAGGTCGCCGGTGAGGGCTATGTCGACGCCACCGTGGGCCTGCCCACCGCCTCGGTCCTGCTCGTCGCGGTCACCGTCGGAGCCACCGTCTACGCAGGCCAGAAGCTGCGCCGCCTCACACTGGCCGGCGAGGAGTAGGCCCTGCCGCAGTACTCGCCCGACTGTGCCCCGCCCGGCCCACCGGCCGGGCGGGGCACCGTTTCGAGGGCCATCATCGGTGCATGATCGAGCGCACCGACCCGGAGCCGTCCAGGCCCCTGCGGTCCTGGATACGTTCCTCGCCCGGAACGCACATCTGGCTGCTGATCATCGCCGTGACCAGCGTCATCGTCGCGATCGTGCCGGACCAGACGGAACGCGTCCTGCTGCACCGAAACAGCAGCAACATCCACCAGCTCGTCCAGTACCCCGTGCGCGCCCTCCTCAGTAGCGCGTTCTGGATCGAGAACCCGGCTTCCCTGGCTCTCTACGCCGCGCTCTTCGAGGTCTTCCACGCACCCGTCGAACGCTGGCTCGGCACCCTGCGCTGGCTCGTCATCGTGGCCACCGCCCATGTCGTCGCCACGCTGATCAGCCAGAGGGTCCTGTTGACGGCCATCCAGGACCACCGGGCCCCGCGCAGCATGGCTCACGTCGTCGACATCGGCGTCAGTTATGGCCTCGCGGCCTCGATAGGTGTCCTCACCTACCGGCTCCCCGGCCCATGGAGATGGCTTTACCTGGTCGGAGTGCTCGCCTTCTTCGGGATCCCGCTCGTCACCGGAGGCACCTTCACCGACCTGGGCCATGCCATAGCGCTCGCCGTCGGACTGCTGTCCTGGCCGCTCACCCGCCACGTCGTTCCAGATGAAACACCGCCACGTTTCACGTGAAACGTGGCGGGTCGGCCTCCGTTTTCGCGGGGCATTGCCCCGGGTCCACCCACTGGCCGTCGCCTATGGGCGGCGCCGTCGGATTCACGGCTGATGCGCGGAAATTCGCTGGTACGGGGCTTCGGGCCGGGGCAGAGTAAGGAGTGCGGGGAGCAACAAGAAAGGTCCGGGGCGGCCACTTCGAGCGCGCCTTCCGGCGCGGGCCACCCCGGACCTTTCGTAGGTCCTGCGCGTTATCCGGCGCCCAGCAGACGCTCCAGCACCACGGCGATCCCGTCCTCCTCGTTGGAGGTCGTCACCGCGTCGGCCACCGCCTTGAGTTCCGGGTGGGCGTTGGCCATGGCCACCCCGTGGGCGGCCCAGCCGAACATCGGGATGTCGTTCGGCATGTCGCCGAAGGCGATCGTCTCCGTCGCCTTCACCCCGAGCCGGCGCGCGGCCAGGGACAGGCCGGTGGCCTTCGTCAGGCCCAGCGGCAGTATCTCGACGATGCCGGGCCCCGCCATGACAACGTCGACGAGGCTTCCCACGGCCTCCCGGGCCACCTTGACGAGCTGGTCGTCGTCCAGCTCCGGGTGCTGGATGTAGAGCTTGTTGAGCGGAGCCGTCCACATGGCTGCGGTGTCCTCCAGGTAGAGGGCCGGGAGCCCCTCTTGTACCTGGTAGCCGGGCCCGAACAGGACCTTGCCGTCCACCCCGTCGCGGCTGGCTGCCAGGGCCAGCGGGCCGACCTCAGCCTCCAGCTTCGACAGCGCCAGCCCGGCCAGCTGCCGGTCCAGCGTCACCGAGGTCATGAGCCGGTGCGAACCCGCGTCGTAGACCTGGGCGCCCTGTCCGCAGACGGCGATCCCCTCGTAGCCGAGGTCGTCCAGTACGTGACGGGTCCAGGGCACCGAACGGCCGGTCACGATGATGTGTGCCGCGCCCGCCGCGGTGGCCGCGGCGAGCGCTTCACGGGTGCGTTCCGAGACGGTGTCGTCGCCACGCAGCAGCGTGCCGTCGAGGTCGGTCGCGACGAGCTTGTAGGGGAACGGGGCCGGGCTCACTTGTTGATCGGCTCCAGGACCTCGCGGCCGCCGAGGTACGGGCGGAGCGCCTCAGGAACCCGAACGGATCCGTCGGCCAGCTGGTGGTTCTCCAGGATCGCCACGATCGTGCGCGGAACCGCGCACAGGGTGCCGTTCAGCGTGGACAGTGGCTGGGTCTTCTTGCCGTCGCGGTAGCGGATCGACAGGCGGCGGGCCTGGAAGCTGTCACAGTTCGATGCGGAGGTCAGCTCGCGGTACTTGCCCTGGGTCGGGATCCATGCCTCGCAGTCGAACTTGCGCGAGGCGGAGGCGCCCAGGTCGCCGGTGGCGACGTCGATCACCTGGAACGGCAGCTCCAGGCTCGTCAGCCACTGCTTCTCCCACTCCAGGAGCCGCTGGTGCTCGGCCTCGGCGTCCTCCGGCGCGACGTACGAGAACATCTCGACCTTGTCGAACTGGTGGACGCGGAAGATGCCTCGGGTGTCCTTGCCGTAGGTGCCGGCCTCACGGCGGAAGCAGGGGGAGAAGCCGGCGTACCGCAGCGGCAGCTGGTCGCCCTCGATGATCTCGTCCATGTGGTACGCGGCCAGCGGGACCTCGGAAGTGCCGACCAGGTAGTAGTCGTCCTTCTCCAGGTGGTAGACGTTCTCCGCGGCCTGGCCGAGGAAACCAGTGCCCTCCATGGCGCGCGGGCGGACCAGCGCCGGGGTCAGCATCGGGATGAAACCGGCCTCGGTGGCCTGGGCGATCGCGGCGTTGACCAGCGCCAGCTCCAGCAGGGCTCCCACACCGGTCAGGTAGTAGAAGCGCGAGCCCGAGACCTTCGCACCGCGCTCGACGTCGATGGCGCCCAGCAGTTCGCCGAGTTCCAGGTGGTCCTTGGGCTCGAAGCCCTCGGCGGCGAAGTCGCGGATGGTGCCGTGCGTCTCCAGGACGGTGAAGTCCTCTTCGCCGCCGACGGGTACGTCCTCGTGGACGATGTTGCCGAGCTGGAGGAGAAGGCGCTTCGCGGCTTCGTCGGCCTCGTTCTGCTCGGCCTCGGCGGCCTTGACGTCCTGCTTGAGCTGTTCGGCCTTCTTCAGCAGCTCCGCCCGCTCCTCCGGGGAGGCCTTCGGGATGAGCTTGCCGAGCGACTTCTGCTCGTTGCGCAGTTCGTCGAAGCGCATGCCGGAGGACCTGCGGCGCTCGTCCGCGGAGAGCAGGGCGTCGACGAGGTCGACGTCCTCTCCACGAGCGCGCTGCGAGGCGCGGACACGGTCGGGGTCTTCACGGAGCAGCCGGAGGTCAATCACCCCTCCAGGCTACCGGGCTGGGCTTCCTTGGATCACACCGATATCACGCTGCGTGTCGCTATGTCCTGATTGCAACGAATGGATAAGTCTTGATCGCTGACCGGAAGTGGCCCTTCTCGGGCTGTCAATAAAAGCGGCCGCATTCCCCGAAAAGGGGCAGCGTGCCGGATCCTGAGTCGTCCCTGAGCAGGGCCGGAGGTGGTTCTTGTCCACAGGAATGGTGACCGTCCGAAGTTTATCCACAGGCTGTGCGCCGTCGCTGTGGACACAGGAATAGATCATTCCTGACCGGTGGATGGCTGAGGGGAATCAGGGCTCAAACCGCCCTCACGCACTCATTCGGGTGGGAATGGCTCGCTCCAAAGTGTTCATCGGCGATACGGGGGTGACACCGTTCACCTGTCGCTTCCCGGCGCGAAACCTGGGCTGCCTGACCGATTTGTCGACCTTGCCGTACCGCTCTGTCGACTTATCCCCAGTCTCGGCCGCAACCTGTGGATAACTCTGTGGATAGAGGGGGCGCTAGGCCCGACCGTCGAGGCAGCGTGCCAGCCAGTCGGACGCAGCCGTGAAATCGCCATCGGAGGTTCCGGCCCGCGGGGACCGCACGTCACTCTGAGCGACACCGGCGCGGGGGTAGGAGCCGAGGAAGCGGACCTGAGGACAGGTCCGCTTGAGGCCCATAAGCGCCTCGCTGACCCGCCGGTCCGAGATATGGCCCTCCGCGTCGACGGCGAAGCAGTAGTTGCCGATGCCCTGTCCGGTCGGACGGGACTGGATGAGCATCAGGTTCACCCCGCGGACCGCGAACTCCTGAAGGAGCTCCAGCAGCGCACCAGGGTGGTCGTCGCCGAGCCACAGGACGACGGACGTCTTGTCGGCACCCGTCGGTGCGGCCGGCCGCGCGGGACGTCCCACCAGCACGAACCGGGTCTCGGCGTTCTCCGCGTCGTGGATCTCGGTGACCAGCGGCACGAGGCCGTAGGTGGCGGCGGCGAACTCGCCGGCGAAGGCGGCGTCGAAGCGTCCCTCCTGGACCAGCCGGGCGCCATCGGCGTTCGAGGCCGCCGACTCCCATACCGCGTCGGGCAGGTTCGCCCGCAGCCAGTTCCGCACCTGGGGCTGGGCGACCGGGTGCCCGGTGACCGTCTTCACGTCCGACAGGGCGGTCCCCGGCCGTACCAGCAGGGCGAACGCGATGGGCAGCAGCACCTCGCGGTAGATCATCAACGGCTCGCCCGAGGCCAGTTCGTCGAGGGTGGCCGTGACTCCTCCCTCCACCGAGTTCTCGATCGGTACGAGGGCGGCGGCCGCCTCGCCGTTGCGCACGGCGTCCAGGGCGGCCGGGACCGACACCATCGGGACGAGCTCCCGGGTCGCGGCTTCCGGCAGGGTGCGCAGGGCGGCCTCGGTGAAGGTGCCCTCGGGACCGAGATACGTGAAGCGGGTGGCTGACATGCGATCAGCCTAATGCCGGGGTCCCGGCCACCGCGGCGCTGTTCATCCTTCGAGCAGTCGCTGCCCCACGTACTCGCCGCTGCGCGGGCCGGGCGGAACCGCGTACAGGCCGCTGGACTCGTGTCGGATGAACGCCGACAGCGCGTCGCCGCGGTCGAGCTTGCGCTGTACGGGCACGAAGCCGCGCAGCGGGTCGGCCTGCCAGCAAATGAACAGGAGCCCGGCGTCCGGAGCTCCGTCGGGGCCGATTCCGTCGTGAAACGAGAAGGGGCGCCGCAGCATGGCGGCCCCGCCGTTCTGCTCGGGGGCCGAGATACGGGCGTGCGCGTTCGACGGGATGACGGGCCTGCCGTCGGGGCCGATCTTGTCGAGCTCCATCTCGGTGGTCTCGCCGCCACCCGTCAGCGGTGCGCCAGTGGCCTTGGTGCGGCCGATGACCTGCTCCTGCTGGTCGAGGGACTGTTTGTCCCAGTCGTCGAGGAGCATGCGGATGCGCCGCACGACGGCGTACGAGCCTCCGCCCATCCAGGCGTGCTCCGCGGGCCCGGGGCCCACGGCGGGAACGAAGATCCGTTTGTCGAAGTCGGGCTCGGAGGGCTTCGGGTTGCCGGTGCCGTCGACCTGCCCCATGAGGTTGCGGGCGGTCATCGGGGTGTCGGTCGCGCCGGGGGACCGGTTGAAGCCGTTCATCTGCCAACGGACGCGGGCGGCTTCCCCGGCGTCTTTCTGGAGTGCGCGCAGGGCGTGGAAGGCGACGAGTCCGTCGTTCGCGCCGATCTGGACCCACAGGTCGCCGTTGCTGCGCTGCGCGTCGAGCCGGTCGGAGGAGAAGTCGGGCAGCGGGTCGAGGGCGGCGGGGCGGCGGGAGCCGAGGCCCGTGCGGTCGAAGAAGGAGTGTCCGAAGCCGAAGGTGACCGTGAGGGAGGACGGCCCGGCGTCGAGGGCGATACCGCTGTCGGCGGTCGGTGCGGTCTCGCCGGCCATGAGCCGCCGTGCGGTGTCGGACCAGCGACGCAGCAGCGCCGCGGCCTCGGCGCGGCCCGCTCCGGGGGCCAGGTCGAAGGCGACCACGTGTCCCTTGGCCTGTAGGGGCGTGGTGATGCCGGCCTGGTGGTCCCCGTGGAACGCCACCCGGGTGGCTCCCAAGGAGGACAAGGTCCCAGCCGCTCCGGTCGCCGAGCCACTGCCGGAATCGGCGAGCGAGGCGTGTGCGAGGGCGCCGCTCGCGCCGCCGAGGGCCAGGCCGGCCGCGCCTGCCGCGCCGACGGTGCCCAGCAGCCGGCGCCGGGAGATCTCGATGTCAGGGTTGCTCTCGGTCACGCTGGTCAGCCGATCTTCACGGTCTTCTGGACGGTGGTCTGGTCAATGTCGGACGTGCGGACGGTCACATCGATGCGCCATTCGCCGGCAAGCGGCAGTTGGACACCGGATGCGGTCCAGTGTCCGGGGGCGGCCTGCTCGGGGAGGACCGGCAGCGGGCCGATGTCCTGGGACGGGAGGGTGAAGGCGACCTTGATCTCGGGGAGGTCGAAGGGCTGCCCCTCGCCGGTGTCCGCCCAGAGGTGGAGGGTATTGGCGCCGACCCGGCCCGGGTCGAGCTCCAACCGGACGGAGCCCTTGCCCGTCGGACCGCCGGTGTCGAACGGCAGGGTGATCTTTACGGCGCGGTCGGGGACCGCGGTGGAAGCGTTGCTGCGGGACGCCTCCTGCTCCACGGTGCGTCCGGGTTCGGTGCTCGTGAGGATCGTGGTCACGACGAGCAGGACCACGGCGATCGCCGCTTCGGCGAGCACGGAGCGGCGCAGGCCCGCCCGGTCCGGGTCGGCGTCACGTACCCGCTTCTCGCGTGCGCTCTCCAGAGCGGCGCGCTGCCGGGCGAGCTGTGCGGCCCGCTCCGGGTCCGCCGGGACGGTGGTGGTGGGCTCTGTTTCACGTGAAACATCATCGGGTTCGGCTACCCGCGCGCCCACCTTCGCGTCGGCCTCCTCGAACGCGGCAGGAGCCTCGGCCAGCCGGGCGGTCCACTTCCGTGACAGGTAGGAGACGGCGAGGAGAACGACGACCAGGGCGACCTTGAGGAGCAGCAGTCGCCCGTACTCGGTGCCGGTCAGGGCGGACCAGCTGCCGGTCTGCCGCCAGGCCTGGTAGATGCCGGTAACGGCCAGGACCACCACGCTGACGAAGGCGAGCCGGGAGAATCGCCGGACCGCCGAGCGCTCGATCCCGGGCACCTTGTACAGGGCGACGAGCAGGGCGGAGAGGCCGCCCAGCCAGGTGGCCACGGCCATCAGGTGGAGGATGTCGACGGGCATGGCGAGGCCGGGCTGGATGCCGGTGGACGCGTGCTCGGAGAGGGCCCAGGTGGCTGCAATGCCACCGGAGACCACGGCCCCGCCGATGGTCAGGCCGAAGGTCAGGTCGTTGGTGTCCCTGGTCTCCTCCTCGGTCCCGGTGTCCTGCAGACGGCGCGCGAACACGCCGAAGAGGACCGCGACGAACAGGGCTGCCGCGCCCAGCAGCAGCAGCCGGGAGACCAGCGAGGCGCCTGTCTTGGTCTCCAGGACCGCCCTGAGCCCGTCCAGGTCGAAGGCGTCGGTGAACCGGCCGGAGCCCGTGTAAGGGGTCCGGAGCACCAGCATCGTCAGGGTGGCTGCGGTCAGGGTGACCCAGGCCCGCACGACGAGCTTCTGGAGCGGCCGTTCGGCGGCGCCCCTGCGCCAGCACAGCAGGATGAAGGCGGCGCCGCCCACCAGGGCGGTGAAGCCGGCGTAGGCGGCATAGCGGGCGATGCCGTAGGCGATCCCGACGGGCCCGCCGCCTGCTGCCGTGGCGGGGAGGGAGACCTCCGTGGCCGAGGGCGCGCCAATGGAGAAGGTGAACGCGCCGGAGACCGGGTGGCTGTCCGCCGAGACGGCCTGCCAGGCGACGGTGTAGGTGCCGTCGGGCAGACCGGAGTGCAGGGCGGTGCCGTAGCGGATGCTGTTCCCGCTGCACATGTCGCGCAGTTCACCGGTGTCCACCCGTCGGCCCTGGGGGTCGAGGACACGAATCGAGTCGTCGCCCATGGCGACCTGCTCCGAGAAGGAGAGCGTGACCTGGGCGGGGGCCGTGGCGACCACCGCCCCGTCCGTGGGGTCGCTCGCGGTGAGTGCGGCGTGCGCCGTGGCCGGTGCGGCCGCGGTGAACAGGGTCGCCAGCAAGGCTGCGAGGACCAGCGCGAGCCGTGGCAGGAGTGCCGTGGCACGGGCGCGGGCCGCGGAGGGGGCGGTGACCGTCATGGCGTGTCAGTCCTCGGTCCGTCAGTGGCCGTGGTCGGCCGTGGAGGTCGGAGCCTGCGCGTTGTACGTGCGTTCCTTCACATCCAGCTCGACCTTGACGGAGCCGGCCTTCTCGAAGCGGAGCTCGACGGCGACCTTGTCGCCGACCTTGGGAGTGCTCTTGAGCCCCATGAACATGATGTGGTTGCCGCCGCGCTCCAGCCTCAGCTCGCCGTCCGCCGGCACGTCCATGGACTGGACCTGCTGCATCTTCTGGTCCTTGGTCTCGTGGATCTGGAGATCGTCGGAGAGGGGGGAAGTGGCGCTGATGAGCTTGTCGGGGTTCTCGCTCGGGTTGTCGATGACCATGAAGGCACCGGCCATCTTGTCGTTCACGGGCTGCGGCATGAAGGCGCCCTTGACGACCATCTTCGGTTCGGATTCTCCGGAGCAGCCGGATATGGCGAGCATCGCCGTCAGGGAGAGGGCGGCGGCGAGGGTACGGACGGTGCGGGTGTTCACGGGTTCTCCCCCTTGGCGAGCTTCGGCAGGTCCTTGGCGTAGTCCTCGACGGTCGTGCCCTCGCCGTAGAGGACGTAGCCCTCGTCGGTCTTGGGCGAGAACGCGATGACCTGCGCGCCGTGCATGGAGACGACGCTGCCGTCGGCCTCCTTCTTGGCCGGATCGATGCCGATGCCGAGGGTCCGTGCGGCCGCCTGGATGGTCGCGAAGTCCCCGGTGAGCCCGATGAAGGACGGATCCTGCGCCTTGAGCCACGCACCGAGGGATTCAGGGGTGTCCCGTTCGGGGTCAGTGGTGACGAAGACGACCCGGAGGTTGTCCTGGTCCTCCTTCGCGAGGTTCTTCTTGGCGACAGCGATGTTGCTCATCGTCAGCGGGCACACGTCGGGGCAGCTGGTGTAGCCGAAGTAGATGAGCGTCGGCTTGCCCTGGGTCTGCTCGCGGAGGTTCCACGGCTTGCCGGTGGTGTCCGTCAGGACGAGGTCCGGCTTGGTGAAGGGGCGGTCCAGGACGGTGGCCGCCTTCTTTGCGTCCTGGCCGCCGGAGATCTGGGTGATCCCGCCGTTGTCCCTGGCGGGTTCACCGCCGCAGGCGGTGAGGGTGAGTACGGCAGCAGCGAGGAGCGCGGCGACCGTCACACGTGTGGTGCGCATGGAGAAATGTCCCTGGGATCGGGGATGTGGGGATGGGGATGGACGGAGCGGTGGCGCCCGCGGGCGCCACCCGTCAGGCGGAGCGGCGGCGCGAGGCGATACCGAAGGCGACACCGCCGAGTCCGACGACGATGCCGGCGATGCCGAGGGCGCGGGCGGTGGTGTCGGATCCGTGGCCGGCGGAGGCCTCGTCGTGGCCGTGGCCCGCTTCCTTGTCGGCGTTCTTCGCCTCGTCGGCCTTGGCACCGGCGTGGTGGTCGTCGCCCTTGGCGGCCGTCAGCTTCAGTACGGGGGCCGGGGTCTGCGGTTCCGCGGCGCCTTCCTTGGCCTCCTCGATCCAGCGCACGACCTCGTCGTTGTCGTAGGTCTGGATCGCCTTGAAGACCATCTGGTCGGCGTTCTCCGGGAGCTTGCCGACCGAGACGGGGAACTGCTGGAACATGCCCGGACCGATCTTGCCGCCTGACCAGGTCACCTTGGTGACGACCTCGTTGACCTGCTTGCCGTGCACCGTCAGGGGCTTGTCGAGCTTCGTCCTCTCGACGTTCACGGTCCAGCCGGGGACGTCCTGCGGCATCACGGACGTGAGGGGCTGGTCGACCGGGAAGTTGACCTCGAGCTGCGTGGTCGAGGCGTTGTCGCGTTCGTTGGGGACCTTGAAGTTGAGCGTCGCGTACCCGCCCTTGGCGGCGTCGCCGATCGGCTGCACGCCCACGTGCGCGAAGGCGGTGCCGGAGAGGACGAGGACGGAGCCGGCGGCGAGGGCGGCGGCGAAGGAGACGCGAGAGGTCTTCATGGCAGAAACACTCCACGGAAGCAGTGGCGGCGGTGGCTCCGCGCACGGGCGCGCGCGGAGTACGCGGCACCGGTGCTCCCCTTGTGTGCCCAGGGGAGGCGGATGCCGCTTCAGGCTGCGAGGGCGAACGCCGCGGGCGGCCCGCGGCGGATCACCGTGTGCTGGAGTGCTACCCGGCCCGTGCACGCCGCGGGCTCGTTTCCGGTCCGGCGGCCGGTCCGCGGGGTGCGGGCGGGCGCGCCGAGTCCGGCGCCGAGGGCGCGTACGAACGTCAGCGCGGCGCGCAGCGAGCGCATCGGAGCCGTGTCGGCGGTGAGCCGGGACAGCTCGACGAGCCGGAAGAGCGCGGCGTCGCCCCGTCCGAGCAGCCAGCCGGCGACGAGTGCGGCCAGCAGGTGCCCGAGCAGCATGGCCGGGCTGAGCAGGCCGGTCTCGGGTGCCGTGGTGACGGCGTGGGCCACGTGCACGCTGTGGCCCTGTCCCGTGGCCTGCTCGGCCAGGGCGGACGGGTCCAGGCCGGCGGATTCCAGGATCCGGCGGGCGTCGGACGGGCTCAGGGGTACGGAATTGCCCCCGCACACCAGCCGGGCGGCGAGTTCCGCGAGGGAGCCGTCAGCGGCGCCGCCGGGTGTCCCCACCGCCGCGGTGCTGTGCTGGCCGAGGCCGAACAGCGCGTGCAAGGAGAGCTGCCCGGCGGCGAGCCCGGTGGCCAGGCCGGGCAGCGCCCGGCGGCGCCCCGCGAGCGGGGCGGCGACGGCGAAGACCGCGAGGAAGCCGATGCCGAGGGACCACCAGGGCACGGTGGCGCAGGACGCGAGGGCGTGCCCGGCCGCGGACAGCACGACACAGACCGCGGTGAACACCGCGGCCCGGATGAGCCGGAGGCCGGCTCCGGCGTGCGTCGCGTGGGGGTCAGACATGGCCGGGACATCATCGCACTGCGCTGACACCTTCCTTACGGCAGGTCCAGAAGATCCGCATCCGCCGGACGTGTGCACGGAGGTCTCGGACGGCCGCGGGGCGCTTACGGCCCCTCCCGGGCGGCAATAGGTAACCGTATGAGCATCTGGTGGTCTCTCCACTTGAGGCGCGAAGCCGCGAGCGTGTCGCTCGCCAGGCGGCTGTTGCTGCGGACGATGGAGACCGCGGGGGTGGACGCGGACATCTCCTTCGATCTCTCGGTGGCTCTGAGCGAGGCCTGCGCGAACGCGGTGGAGCACGGCGGGGGCGGCGACATCCCGGACGAGACCGAGGCCGAGGCGTACCACGTCACCGCCTATCTGGACGGGGACTGCTGCCACATCGAGGTGACCGACTCCGGGCCCGGATTCCCGCCCGCCACGGTGGCCTGCCGCAGACCGGCCCTGGCCGAACACGGCCGGGGCCTGCACCTGATCGCCGAGCTCTCCGATCACGTCCGCTTCCGCAACCGGCCGGGCCGGGGCGCCGTGGTGAGCTTCGACAAGATGCTGAAGTGGCGTGACGACGCGCTGCTGAAGGCGTCGTAGTACGACGGTGGGCGGTGGATACGACGGCGGGCGGGACCTCGTACGAGATCCCGCCCACCGACACGTACTGCGGCGCGGACACCGGTCCTTCGGGCCTCGGCCGTTGCGGCCTCGGTCCGCTCGGCGTCAGCCCTTCAGGCGCGCCATCCAGGCCTCGACGTCGGTCGAGGTGCGGGGCAGCCCGGCCGACAGGTTCCGGTTGCCGTCCTCGGTGACCAGGATGTCGTCCTCGATGCGGACGCCGATGCCGCGGTACTCCTCGGGCACGGTCAGGTCGTCGGCCTGGAAGTAGAGCCCCGGCTCCACGGTGAGGCACATGCCCGGCTCCAACGTTCCGTCCACGTACGCCTCGGTGCGCGCGGCCGCGCAGTCGTGGACGTCCATGCCGAGCATGTGGCCGGTTCCGTGCAGGGTCCAGCGGCGCTGCAGACCGAGCTCCAGGACACGCTCGACCGGGCCTTCCAGCAGCCCCCATTCGACGAGTTTCTCGGCCAGTACGTGCTGGGAGGCGTCGTGGAAGTCGCGGAACTTCGCGCCCGGCTTCACCGCGGCGATGCCGGCTTCCTGGGACGCGTAGACCGCGTCGTAGATCTTGCGCTGGATGTCGGTGTACGTGCCGCTGATCGGCAGCGTGCGCGTGACGTCCGCGGTGTAGAGGGAGTGGGTCTCCACACCGGCGTCCAGCAGCAGCAGGTCACCGGAGCGGACGTCCCCGTCGTTGCGCACCCAGTGCAGGGTGCAGGCGTGTGCGCCGGCGGCGCAGATCGAGCCGTAGCCGACGTCGTTGCCCTCGACGCGGGCGCGCAGGAAGAAGGTGCCCTCGATGTAGCGCTCGGACGTGGCCTCGGCCTTGTCGAGAACCTTCACGACGTCCTCGAAGCCGCGGACGGTGGAGTCGACGGCCTTCTGCAGCTCGCCGATCTCGAACGCGTCCTTCACGGCGCGGGCCTCGGAGAGGTAGACGCGCAGCTCCTCGTCGCGTTCCTTGGTCACCTTGTCGGTGAGGGCGGACTCGATCACCGCATCGTGGCCGCGCACGGCGCGGACCGGGCCCTCGGCCTCGGTGAGGGCGGCGGCGAGCTCGCGCACGTCCTGGGCCGGGATGCCGAGGAGCTGCTCGGCCTCGGCGAGGGAGTGGCGGCGGCCGACCCACAGCTCGCCCTGGCCGGACAGCCAGAACTCGCCGTTGGCCCGGTCGGAGCGCGGCAGCAGGTAGATGGTCGCGGTGTGACCGCTCGCCCCGGCCGGCTCCATGACCAGGACGCCGTTCTCGGTCTGGTCGCCGGTCAGGTACGCGTACTCCGTCGAAGCGCGGAAGGGGTACTCGGTGTCGTTCGAGCGGGTCTTCAGACGGCCTGCGGGGACGACCAGGCGCTCACCGGGGAAGCGCTCGGACAGCGCGGCACGCCGGGCCGCGGTGTGCGCGGCCTGCGCGATCGGCTCCAGACCGCGCAGCTCGGTGTCGGCCCAGCCGGTGCGCATGTTCTCGGCGAGTTCGTCGCTGACGCCCGGGTACAGACCGTTTTTGCGCTGCTTGTGCGTCTTCTTGGGCTGCTCTTCTTCCGGGGTCTCCGGGGTGAGCTCGTCAGCCACGTCTTCTCCTCAGCTACGACGGTACGGACCTGGGTGTGGACCTCACCCATCGTATGCGTGTACGGGGAAGGCGTGGTCCGGATCGTGCGGGTTGTCACGGTCCGGGCCACGCGGCGGATCACTCGAAGCGGGCTGCGAGCAGCACGATGTCCTCGGGGGCGTCGGCCGGCCGCCCGTCGGGCAGCACGGTCCGCAGGATGTGGTCGCACAGGGTCTCCGGGTCCTCCCGGGCGGCTCGGGGCGCCCCTGCGGCTGCCGCGTGCAGACGGGCATAGGCCCGGTCCATCGGGTCGCCGGTGTGGTGGAGCAGCCCGTCGGTGTAGAGAAGCACCGTTTCTCCGGGTGCGGGTTCGATCTCCATGCTCGGCGCCTCCCAGCAGGACAACATGCCCAGGGGGGCGGAGAGCGAGGTCTCCACGTACTCCGTGCGGTGCTCGCCGACGACGAGCGGCGGGGTGTGTCCGGCCCCCGCCAAGATGATCTTGCTGTCCCGGTCGTCGCTCTGCTGCCCCCCGGCGGGCTCGCAGTAGGCGAAGAGCGCGGTGGCCGAGCGGGCGGGTTCGGTCAGCCGGAGCAGCAGTTCCAGGTCGGACAGGACGGCGACCGGATCCTCGCCCTCCATGACGGCGTAGGCGCGCAGGGACGCGCGCAGCCGTCCCATGGCGGCGACGGCGCTCGGGCCGGATCCGGTGACGGAGCCCACGGCCAGTCCCAGAGCGCCCTCCGGCAGCGGCAGCGCGTCGTACCAGTCGCCCCCGCCGAGCGGTCCCGTGTGGTGGCGGGCCGCGAGCTGGATCCCGGGGATCCGGGGGAGCCGGCTGGGCAGCAGTTCCTCCGCGACGGTGGCCAGCCGGGTGCGGGATCGTTCCACCTCCAGCATGCGGGCCAGGTGCTCGGCGGCGTGCCGCACGTACAGCCCGGCCAGATCGCGCTGGCGGTCGCTGGGTTCGGCCTGTTCGTCGTAGAGCCACACGGCGGCGCCGAGTCGGCCGGTGGCCTCGGCGGTCAGGGGGAGTGCGTAGCTGGCGGCGTAGCCGAGCCGGGCGGCGACCTCGCGGTGACGGGGATCCACGGGGGCGGCGAATCCGCCGGCCCCGGGGGGCGCGTCCGGTTCGGGAAGCACTTCGGAGCCGCCCTGGGCGTCGGGCAGTCCGTCGAGGATCCGCCCGTAGCGGGTCGCGCTGCGAGGCACGGTCTCGATGTGGCCCAGTTCGGCGTGTCCGAGGCCGAGTCCGATGGTGGCGGTGGGGCCCAGCCCGTCGGAGGGCTCCAGGACGATCAAGCCGCGACGGGCGCCGACGAGTGCGGCGCCGGCGCGCAGGAACTCGCTGAGGGAGGTGTCGAGGTCGTCGGCGCGGGCCAGACGCTCGGTGAGCTCGTGCAGGGTGGTGAGGTCCGAGACCATGCCTGCCAGCCGGTCCTGGATGAGGCTGCCCGGTGCGGTCGGAGCGGCCGCCGCGGGAGTGGTCCGGGCGGGCGGGGGTGCCGCAGTGTGCGGTGACGTGGTAACTGCTGGATCGATTCCAGCCACTTTCGGCAGATGCGGGGCGCTCATGGCGTCCGCCTTTCCACCTGGTGCGATTCGCCAAATAGCATTGCAAACCCCCAGACCGTGCTGCGCCGCCATCAAGGAATCCACATCTACACGCACACACGGAGGCATGTCCAGCATTGCCCAGGTGGGAATCCTGGTGTCCATGAGACGGCAACTCACTGTCGGGCCAAGGCTAGAACTTGGCCGGAAAAAGCTGGACGCGATCGGTTTTTGAGGTCGACTGGACGAGCTCCGCAGGGGGGTCGGGTACGTACTCGGTGGTGGCCGAGGGCAGTTGACGTACCGGGAACCACTCGGTCGCGGTCTGTCGTCCTCAGCGGCGGCAGCCGGTCTCGGCAGTCGGCGCGGGTCGCGCTCCACCCCCGCCGGACGTTTGATGGACCCGTAAGAACTGTACGAACCGTGTGATCCTGCCCCTGGCGAACAGTGACGCGAAACCTGTACGTGTGGTGAGACGTCGATCACATGGTGTGATGTGGCCCTCGACGTTCAACGGAAAGGAACGAGCGCTCATGCGCGAGATCCTCGGAAGGCGTCTCCAGCGGCTCCGCGATCGCCTGCAATCCCTGCGCCCCGACCGGGGGGAGAGCGGCAGTGCCTCCGCTCTCCCCGAAGCGGCGCTCACCTGCGCCACCACATGGCAGTGGCCCGTCCTGCCCGGCGTCGGCCGGTCCGGTACGGACGGAACCCGCTGCGCCTGTCCCGACCCCGACTGCGTCGTCCCCGGCGCCCACCCCTTCGACCCCGGTCTGCTCGCAGCCTCCACCGATCCCCGCATGGTGTCCTGGTGGTGGACCAACCGGCCCACCGCACCCGTCCTGCTGGCGACCGGCGGGACCGCCCCGTGCGCCGTGAGCCTTCCCGCCGGTGCGGCCGCGCGGGCCGTCGTACGCCTGGAGGCGCAGGGCCTGAGGCTCGGGCCGGTCGTCGCCACGCCGACCCGGTGGGCGCTGCTCGTGGCGCCGTACTCGCTGGAGCGGCTCGGGGAACTCCTGTACGCCAAAGACCACGTGCCCGCCTCTCTCCGGTTCCACGGTGAGGGCGGCTACCTGCTGCTGCCGCCGTCCGCCGCGTCCAGTGGCGGCCGCGTCCGATGGGAGCGCGAACCGCGTGCGCTGCCGCAGTGCCCGCCCGGTCCGAAGTCCCCTGGCCTGCGGCCGCCGCAGACCGCGGGGGCGAAGCTCTGGCTGCCCGATGTCGAGGTGGTCGTGGACGCGTTGGTCGAGGCGAGCAGCAGCGCGCCCGGTGGCGGAAGCCGGCTCGCGTACTGACCTGCGGGGTCCCTGAGGATCACTCGTACGGGTGCCAGTGGGGCGAGTTTCCAAGGGAATTGGGCGCGGGGATCTCCGCGCCCCTTTCCCGCGTCGCTATCTTCGGCGAATGAATCTCCGCCTGATCGGTATCGGCGCCGGTGTGCTGATCATCCTGTCGCTCCCGCTCGCCGGTGCGATCGCCGGGCCTGATCTTGCCGGTCAGGACGACGGAAAGAGCGGCGGCCTGTTCACGAGCCTGGGCCTTTCGGAGCCCGCCCGTACCTCGTCCGTGCCGGTCGGGCGCCCGGCGGAACCGGCCGGGACCGGGCGCTCGGGCCCGGCGGAGCAGCCCCGTACGGATGCCCGATGCGGCCCCGAGGTGTCCTCGCCCTACGGAGTGGAGGCGCAGACGTGCGTCATGGCGACCGAAAGCCAGACGTGGGGCAGGAGTTACTACAGGAACACGAGTGGTCAGGCGCTGGACGCCGTGCTGACGGTGATGGGGCCGGCCGGGCGCACGGTGCAGATCCGCTGCTCGGTCGGTGCCGGTGACGAACCCGGTCTGTGCGAGACGCCGAAGGAAGACTCCGCCGGGGGGTTGGAGAGTTACTCCGCTGTTGCGGAGTTTGCAGTTCCGGATGATGAAGGGAAGCTGCTCTTGCGGTCCGGGAGCAACTCACCGGCACCGGCTGACGGTTGAACACCGCCCTGAATAGAAGGGCCCGGTCGCTGGCGACGGGGGATGCACCAGCGACCGGGCTACAAGAACGGTAACAAGAGATCGCCTGTTCGCAAATTCGATCTCTGATATTCAGACACCGATTTGCAGACGATTAACGGGAGTTGTGACCCCGGTCACCGACTCCGCGCGTCCGGGCTGCGTCAGCTCAGGGTCACCTGGCGGTTGGTGAGACCGCCGCGCGCCCGGCGCTCCTCGGCGGTCAGCGGAGCGTCCGCGGCCAGTGCCTTGGCCAGCCGCTCCGCGAACTCCGCCGCCGGCTTCTCGACGTCGTCGGCCGTCACCCCGGTCGGCAGATCCCAGACCGGGACCATCAGGCCGTGGGCGCGGAAGGAACCGACGAGCTTGGTGCCCTCGCCGAGCGAGGACGTGCCGGCCGCATGCAGCCGCGCGAGGGCGTCGAGGAGCTTTTCCTCGGGGTGCGGCATGACCCAGCGCAGGTGGTTCTTGTCCGGGGTCTCGCACCAGTAGGCGGCGTCGACGCCGGTCAGCTTGACGGTGGGGATGGCGGCCGCGTTGGCGCGCTCCAGTGAGGCGGCGATCTCCGGCGACGCGTTCTCGCCGCCCTCGGATTCCGGAATCCAGAATTCGAAGCCGCTGTGCACAACCGGCTCGAAACCGCCGTCGGTGTCCAGGAGATCCTGAAGTCGGGGGCCCTCGGCGGGTACGCGGCGGGCAGTGACCGGAGTTCCCGGCTCCGCGACGAGTGCGCGCTCCAGGGTGTCGGCCAGGTCGCGGCTCAGGTCTCCGGTGGACGTCTCGTTCTGCAGGCCGAGCAGGACCGACCCGTCCTCGCGGCGCAGCGCCGGCCAGGCCATGGGCAGCACGGTCACCAGCGTGACGGAGGGGACGCCCTCGGGCAGACCGCCCTTCAGCGACAACGGGATGGTGGCCGCGGGCACGAGTTCGCGCAGCGCGACCCAGTCGCACTCGCCCGGCAGACCCTCGAACGGCCGCCGGACGTGCTCGGTGACGGCGTGCGCGGCGGCGGCGCCGTGACAGGCCTTGTAACGGCGCCCGGATCCGCAGGGGCAGGGCTCGCGCGCCCCGACAACGGGGATCTCGCCGTTGCTGAGCTGCGGCTTTGCAGACTTGGTTGCGGGGCGCTTCTTGGCCATCGTGCGTGTCTCCCGGTTGCGGCGGTACGGCGTCGGTCTGGGCGCGAGCCTAGCCGTTCGTACCGCCGGAACCGGTGGGGTGCGGCCGGGAGCACGGTCGGCGTGCGCTCCCGGACGGCCGCTTGTTCGGATGGCCGGTGCTGCTGTGCTGATGTCGAGCTGTGGTGCGGTCACCGGTCCCGGTCCGGGGAAGGTCCCGACTTCCGGGCCCGCGGGGTCAGACGTCGAGATCGTCGAATGCCGTGCTGAAGTCGATCGCCGGGGGCGCAACGCGCGTAGCGAAATCCTCGTGCCGGGGCCCGCAGGCAACGATTACCCAGACGGTGACCTCACCCGCCGCTCCGTCCCGGACACCCCAGTCCTGGGCGAGGGCGCTGATGATGTTCAGCCCCCGGCCGCCGCGTGCGGTGACCGAGGGCGTCGAAGGAACAGGCCGGGTGGGCCCACCCCCGTCCGTGACCTCGACCATCAGCCGCCCCGCTCCGTCGACGCGCCACGCGGCGCGTATCTCCCCCTCCCCGACTTCCCGAGCGCCCAGCGGCCTGCCATGTCGGCAGGCGTTGCTGAGCAGTTCGGAAAGGATCAGTACGGCATCGTCCACGACCGAATCGGCCACCCCGCTGATACGCAGTTGTGCGCGCATCCGGTGTCTGGCCTCACCCACGCCCGCAGGACCATGGCGTACGTCCATGCACGACGACGTGGGCACTTCTTGTGCCACCACCAACGCCACCCCCGGAACCTCCTTAGCCCCACGCATGGTCTGGATGCCCTCTTGGCCTGGACCGGAAACCGCCGAACCAGACCGCTCTGACGCATTCGTGTCGGCCGAATACGGTACGGATGCGCCGGTGTACGCCCTGTGATGGATGGGGTGAGGGTGGGAGGTGGGCAAATCGGGACGTCAGCGACCCAGTTGGGACAGAACTTGACGCGGTCTGTTCGTAATGATCGCTTCCACACCCAGATCCGCGCAGAGCTGAACGTCTTCTGGATCGTTCACCGTCCACACGTGAACGGAATGGCCCGCGTCCTGAAGCCTGCGGATGAAGCCGGGGTGATTGCGGACGATCCGGATCCCGGGGCCGGCGATCGCCACTCCAGCCGGCAGCCGTCCGTCGCGCATCCGGGGTGAGATGAACTGCATGAGGTACACGGTCGGGATCGTCGGCGCGGCGGCCTGCACCCGGTGCAGGGAGCGCGCGGAGAAGCTCATGACCCGGACCGGGTGCGGGCCCTCGGGCGGCGCGGCGTCCAGACCGAAGCGCCTGAGGAGGGAGAGCAGGCGCTCCTCCACCTGTCCGGCCCAGCGCGTCGGGTGCTTCGTCTCGATCGCGAGCTGTACGGGCCGTCCGGTGTCCGCGACCAGCTCCAGAAGGCGCTCCAGGGTGAGGACCGAGGTGCGCTCGGGGTCGGCGTCCCAGTCGGGGGATTCCTCGCGGTCTTTCCAGGAGCCGAAGTCGAGGGCGGCGAGATCGGCCAGCTCCAGGGCGGAGACGGCGCCGCGGCCGTTCGAGGTGCGGTTCACCCTGCGGTCGTGGACCAGGACCAGATGGCCGTCGGCGGTGAGCCTGACATCGCATTCGAGGGCGTCGGCGCCGTCCTCGATGGCCTTGCGGTAGGCGGCCAGGGTGTGCTCGGGGGCGTCCTCCGAAGCGCCGCGGTGGGCGACGACCTGGATGGTGCGCGGCATTGCGTGGGTCACCGGGTCATGGTGCCACCGTCAGCCCTCTGATGGTCGGGGTCGAGCCCTGCGAGTGCATCCGAAATGTCGGACATAAAGAATGGGGGGAGATGCACAGGTCCGGCTTACAGTGCTCTGACGGGGCATGGGAAAGGCTTTGTCCTGGAACTTGTACGGCATGTCGAACGTTCAGCCGGATCGATATCGCCGGATTTCTGCAGTTGTGCGTGACGAGGAGAGAGAGCTGTGAGCACCGAGAACCAGGGCACCGCGGCCCCCACACCCTCCGCGGCCCCGTCCGTGACCCCTGCTCAGGGCTCCGAGACGGCGCCGGCGGCCTCCACGCCCGCTCCGCAGCCGGACCACGCCCCGCAGGACGCCGCCCCGGGCGTGCCGCCGGCCCCGTCCGCGGCGCCCGCACCGGCGCCCGCCGCCGGTGAGCACGTGACCCAGCAGCTTCCGCCGACGCCTGCGCCGGGCACCGGGGCGACCCAGCAGATCCCGCCCCCGCCCGCCCCGCAGGCCCCTGCCTACGGCCAGGCCCCCGCCCCGGCCGCGCACGGGGCCGAGGGCTGGCCTCCCCCGCCGCCCACCGTGCCGGCGTACGGTGCGGGCGGTGCGGGCGGCGGTCCGGTCTGGGGCGCTCCCCCGGCCGCCGACGGCTATCCCGCGCCCAAGCCGAAGGGCAGGGGCGGCCTGATCGCGGCCGTGCTCGTGGCGGCCCTCCTCGCGGGCGGCATCGGCGGCAGCGTCGGCTATTGGGCCGCCGAGCGCAGCAACAACGGCACCGGCTCGACCACGATCAGCGCGGCCAACACCCCGAAGGACCTCAAGCGCGAGGCCGGCTCCATCGCCGGGCTCGCCGCCGGCGCACTGCCCAGCGTGGTCACCATTGAGGCTTCGGCCGGAGACGGTGAGGGGGGCACCGGCACCGGCTTCGTCTACGACCAGCAGGGCCACATCCTCACCAACAACCACGTCGTGGCCTCCGCTGTGAACGGCGGCAAGCTCTTCGCGACCTTCTCCGACGGAAAGCGGTACGACGCCGAGGTGGTGGGCCGTGCCCAGGGCTACGACGTCGCCGTGCTGAAGCTGAAGAACCCGCCGGCCGGCCTGAAGCCGCTGGCCCTCGGCGACTCCGACAAGGTCGCGGTCGGCGACGCCACGATCGCGATCGGTGCCCCGTTCGGTCTGTCCAATACGGTCACCACCGGCATCGTCAGCGCCAAGAACCGCCCGGTCGCCTCCGGTGACGGCACCGGCAGCAAGAACTCGTACATGAGCGCGCTGCAGACGGATGCCTCGATCAACCCGGGCAACTCCGGCGGGCCGCTTCTGGACGGTCGCGGCGCCGTCATCGGCATCAACTCCGCCATCCAGTCGGCCGGGAACGGCGGCTTCGGCGGCGGCCAGGCCGGCTCCATCGGGCTCGGCTTCGCTATCCCGATCAACCAGGCCAAGAACGTGGCCGAATCCCTGATCAAGACGGGCAAGCCGGTCTACCCGGTGATCTCGGTCTCCGTGGACCTCCAGGCCAAGACCGAAGGCGCGAAGATCTCCGAGCAGGGTGCCGCCGCCAACGAGCTCGTCGACCCCAACGGTCCGGCCGGCAAGGCGGGCCTCAGGCCGGGCGACGTCATCACGGCCTTCGGCGGCAAGCCGGTCGACAGCGGTCCGACCCTGATCAGCATGATCTGGACCTACAAGCCCGGCGACACGGTGAAGCTCACCTACCTGCGTGACGGCAAGCCGACCACCGTCGACATCACGCTCGGCTCCAGGATCGGCGACAAGTAGCACGACCGGCCACGGCGGTGGCTCAATGGCGAGGGCCGTGGGCGCGATTGCGCCCACGGCCCTCCAACGTCCGCTTATGCTTCGCTGGTGTTCGATTCTCGGCACATACGTACGTTCCACGCCGTGGTCGCCGCCGGCTCGTACTCGGCGGCCGCGCGCGTGCTGGGCTACACCCAGCCCGCCATCACCCAGCAGATGAAGGCGCTCGAACGCGCTGTCGGCACCCCGCTGTTCACCCGTGTCGGCCGCAGGATGCAGCTCACCGAGGCCGGGGAGTCCCTCTCCCGGCACGCCGAGACCATCCTCGGCAACCTCTCGGCCGCCGAGGCCCAGCTGCGGGCATACGCCCGCCTGCGCACCGGCCGGGTCAGGCTGTGCGGCTTCCCCAGCGCCAACGTCACCCTTGTCCCGGAAGCCCTGAGCGGCCTGGCCAAGGACCACCCGGGCATACAGGTGGAGCTACTGGAGGGAGAGCCCCCGGAGTCGCTGCGACGGCTGGAGCGCGGCGAGTGCGACATCACCCTCGCCTTCACCTATCCCGGCCTGCACGAGGAGGTACCGGGGGACGTCGCCGAGGTCAGGCTGCTGGAGGACCAGCTGACGGTGCTGCTCCCGACCGGGCACCCGCTGGCCCGGCGCCGCGCCGTGCACCTGGCCGACCTCGCCGAGGAGCGGTGGATCGCAGGCTGCCCGCGCTGCAGGGCGAACCTGCTGCACGAGTGCGCGGAGCTGGGCTTCGTGCCCGACATCCGCTTCGCCACCGACGACAACCTGGTGGTACAGAGCCTGGTGGCCCAGGGCCTGGGTGTGGCGATGATGCCCGCGTTGGTCCTGCCCTCGCTCTCGCTGAGCCGGGTCTGCGGACGCGCGCTCCAGCCGGCCGCCCGCCGGCACATCGCCGCGTACGTCTACCGGGACCACCTGCGGATCCCGGCAACGGCCGTGGTGCTGAGCGCACTCAAGCAGGTGGCCTCCAATCGGGTCGGCTGCTGACCAATCCATAAGCGCTGCTTGGGATTTCGGGTAAAAACTGTCGTTGGACGCAATGGAACGGCGCCCGCACGCTGCCCGTATGACCACCACCACACCGGCCCGTACCACCACGAGGATGGCCGCCCTCATCAGTGAGATCCGCACGGTCGTGGAGCGGGGACTGGCCCCCGACCTCACCGCCTACCTCGTGGGCGAAAGGCTCGCTCCCCACCTCGGTGCGACCGACCTGCTGACGCCGACACAGCAGGAGGGCGATGCGGAGCGGTACCGGCAGCACATCCTGCACGCGGAGCCCGACGGCAGTTTCTCCGTGGTGGCGCTGGTGTGGCTTCCGGGGCAGGAGACCTGCATCCACGATCACGTGTCGTGGTGCGTGGCCGGGGTGCACCAGGGCGAGGAGAGCGAAAGCCGTTTCCGCCTCGCGCCCGGTGCGGGTCCTGCTCGCCTGGTGGCGACGGAGAGCGTGGTCAACGCCCAGGGTGAGGTCTGTGGATTCGCGCCGCCCGGCGATATCCACCAGGTACGCAACTCCTGTTCCACCACGGCGATATCGGTGCACGTGTACGGCGCTGACGTGTCCCGGCTGGGGACCAGCATCCGTCGCGTCTACCAGCTTCCCGTCGGCTGATGGCCCTCCTCCATCGCCCACAGGGCAAGGTGGTTCGGCATGTTTCACGTGAAACATCCACGCCTTGGCCCGGGTTGGTGCTGGCGGCTGGAGGAGCCCTGGCCGCCTGGTGCGTCCATCGCCTCATACCGGCCGTACCGATGCTGACCGCGTCAGTGGTGCTGGGTATCGCGATGGCTCACCTCCCCGGACCGCGGAGCCTCGTACGGGGAGCCGGGCGAGCAGGCCTCTCCCTGGCCGGGCGGCGGCTCATGCGGATCGGCATCGTCCTGCTGGGCCTCGGACTGGGGCTGGACCAGGTGCTCCGTCTGGGCTGGGTCACGGTGGCCATGGTGGTCGGGGTGGTCGCGGCCACGTTCTTCGGCACCCTCTGGATGGGCCGCAGGCTGGGACTACCGGGCGACCAGCCGCTGCTGATCGCCACGGGGTACTCGATCTGTGGAGCCTCCGCGATCGGCGCCGTGAGCCAGGTTTCGGGCAGTGACGAGGAGGACGTGGCCGCCTCGGTGGCACTGGTCACCCTGTGCGGAACCCTCGCCATCGCCGTACTGCCCCTCCTCCAGGACCCGCTGATGCTCTCCGACCAGGCCTTCGGGAGGTGGGTCGGCGCCGGTGTGCACGACGTCGGCCAGGTGGTGGCAACCGCGCAGACGGCGGGCCCGGACGCCCTGGGCGAGGCGGTGCTGGTCAAGCTGATGCGGGTGGCCCTGCTCGCCCCTCTGGTGGCGGCGGTCGCCTTCTCGGTACGGGCCCGGCGGCGCGGCATGCGCACGTCCTCGGGGCGACGGCCCGCCCCGGTGCCGCTCTTCGTGGCCGGGTTCCTGGCCGCGGCCGCGCTGCGCGCCACAGGCGTGCTGCCCGACGTCGCCCTGGAATGGGCGCGCACCGCGCAGGAGGCACTGCTGGCGGCGGCCCTGTTCGGCCTGGGGAGCGCAGTCCACCTGCCGACGCTGGCCCGGACCGGTGGGCGTGCCGCAGCGCTGGGACTGGGGGCGTGGGTGGTCGTCGCCGGGGCCTCGTACGCGGGCGTGATGCTCACGGTATGACGCTGCAACGGCCGGGAGTTGGACATTTCCTGGCCGGAACCTACCGAACGTTCCGACTGTCCGATGACATTGATGCGGGGCCGTGCCACTCTGCCCCGACAAAGCCGCACCCCGTACGACGCGCCACGCACAGCCGATCCGCACCGACCGCTCTTCACCCCCACCCTGCCCGGCTCCGACCGGTCCGGGCACGGCAGAAGGAGTCATGCGTGAATCGTCATCGCACGGCCTTGTCCGTCCTGCTCTCGGTGGGCGCCCTGGTAGCGGGTGCCCTGACGGCGGCCACACCCTCGATCGCGGCGGACGCCAGCACGTCCTTCCGGCAGCAGCACACCCAGGGCTTCTGGACCGCCGAGCGGATGCGGGGGGCCACCCCGCTCGACGTCACGGCGGTCCCCGGCGCGGGCCGCATCTCCACTGCGGCCTCCGCAGCCTCCGCGGCCCCCACGGCCATCGCCCCGACCGCTGCCGCGACCGCCGCGTCGCCCACGGCCTTCCCGCAGGCGGGCGGGGCCTGGACGGGTGGCGGCGCGGTCGTGAAGACCTCGGGCCGGGTCTTCTTCACGATGGGCAGCCGCACCGCCTCCTGTTCCGGCAACTCGATCACCAGCGCCAACGGCAGCACGGTGATGACGGCCGGCCACTGCGTGAAGTACCAGGGCGCCTGGCACACGAACTGGGTCTTCGTGCCCGCCTACAGCAACGGATCCGCGCCCTACGGCCAGTGGTCGGCCACCAAGACCTTCGCCACCGACCAGTGGGCGGCGAGCGAGGACATGAACATGGACGTCGGTCTCGCCGTCGTCGCCCCGCTGAACGGCCGGACCCTCAGCCAGGCCGTCGGCGCGCAGGGCGTCCTCTTCAACGGCGGCTACAACAAGAGGATGTACTTTTTCGGCTTCCCCGCGGCGGCCCCCTACGACGGCACGAAGCTGGTCTACTGCAGCGGCAACAGCGGCAAGGACTTCCTGCTCACCCGGGACCACAGTCTGGGCTGCAACATGACGGGCGGCTCCAGCGGCGGTCCCTGGTTCCAGGACTTCAACGAGACCACGGGTCTCGGTACCCAGGTTTCGGTGAACAGCTTCGGCTACAACTTCCTGCCGAACCGCATGTACGGGCCGTATCTCGGCAACGAGGCGAAGGCTGCCTACGACAAGGCGCAAACCTCCTGATCCGACAGTCGCCCCGCCACCCCCACCTGGCCGGTACTCTGTACCGGCCAGGTGGGTTGCCCGAGCGGCCTAAGGGAACGGTCTTGAAAACCGTCGTGGCAGCGATGTCACCGTGGGTTCAAATCCCACACCCACCGCAGATGAACGGCCCCTGACCAGGAGATATGGTCAGGGGCCGTTTGGTGGTGCGGACACCGTCCGTGGCTGCTGACACCCTTGGTTCCCCGCCATGACGGGCACGCATGGGGTACGAGAGCAGCGCTCGCAGGGCCCCGCACGCCCAAATCTCAGCAGCGCCGGACCACTGCACTGTGCGATCTTGCCAGCATGAGCGAGACGCCCCCCGCCTCCGTAACTGTCGCTGACGGCGAGATCTTTGCTGGCCGTATCCTGCCGGGCATCAAGGCCATCCGAGAGCATCTCGGATGTTCTCTTCAAGAGGCGCTCCTGACCTTCCATGAGCGGTACGAAGTCCTTCAGTGTGAACAGCCCGAGACGTTCGCCGCGGCGCCCGATGAGTACTGGACCGGCTTCTACTCCTGAGACGGAGGGCCAGCCCCCTGCTTCTGCCCACGTACGGGCCAGTTCGTGGGCCAGGACCAGGGTGCTAGACCTGCGTGCCTCCGGCGTTGCGTCGCCGCGCCACGAAGCGGAGCAGGGCCCAGATCGCCGCGGCGTTGACCAGGGCGCTGAACAGGACCGCAGCGGAGAAGCCGAGTCCTCCCCAGATCGAGGGCTCGATGGCCACGGAGGTGTCCGGTACCCAGTCCGCGGGGAGCGGATCCGACGCCGGAACGAACTCCGCGGGCGGCTCGGCGGGCGGCTCGGCGGGCGGTTCCGAGCCGTAGTAGGGCTCCACGGGCGGAGTCGGGGCCGGCCCCATGGCGTCCGCCGCGGGTCCGAAGGTGCTCAGCAGCAGGAGGCTGACCGGCGCGGTGGCCAGGATCGGCCAGACTCCGAAGAGCCCGATGTCCCCGGTCCGGCTGCCCACCGCGACGTAGACGAGCATCGCGACCACCAGTGCCAGGTATGCGCCGGGCACCCACATCTCAGCCTTCGACCAGCGCCGCACCATGACGTTTCCCCGTTCCGTTTCGCTTCGTTCGACCTGCGCCCAGTCTCGAAGCTGCCGAGAACCGCCACCTGAGTACGCCTACTCATCCTGCTCGGCTGTACGTACCTGCTCAGAGCCGTGCACGGCGAGCACGCCGGGAACACCGCACAACGCTTCCCCTCATGTCCGACACCCAGTGCCGGAGGACTCCCTGACCGGCCGGCGTTGCGGTCCCGCGCCTGACGGCCGGAGGGGGCGGGCAGGTCGTCGGCCGCCGTGATCACCAGGGAGCGCTGCCCGGACCGGGCGTGCGGGGCGTTCACCGGCGGGGTAACGCCCGGGGCGGGTTTCTCGCCTTGCGGGTCGGATGCCGGCGTGCAGGGGCAGCGGTCCCCGCCCGGTCCGGGCCCGGCCGGTCCTGAAAGCGCGGTCTTCACGGGCTCCAGGGGCCGGGCGGAACGTGCGATTGATCCTTCCGGGTGGTGTTAGTCGGAAGATCGGCGCGTGTGATGAACGCGGTGCGGTTGCCCCCACATCATGACGAATGTATTCAGATCCGCCCGTCCGAACATCGCGAATCGAGGCACACCGTCATGGCTCACCGCAACGTCCTCACGTCGATCTGGACCTCGGTCCTCGCAGCACTCGTGGCCGTTCTCGCCAGCCTCGGCTTCGGCGGCAAGGCTGCTCCGGCCGCCGCCGCATCCACCGCCGGTGGCGCGGCTCCGACTGCTGTCGCCGCCGTCCCCGCGCGCCGGCAGGCGGTCTCGGCGCCGAGGAGCTGGCGGGAGATGATGCGGGGTGGTTCGCTGCCGCCGACCCTGAAGCAGCGCATCCGCGCCGAGGCCCACGGCAAGACGCCCGGTGTCCGCCGCTCGACCACCGCCGCAGCCATGGGTGCCGCCCCCGGAACCGCCGCCCGCGTCATGGCGCCCTCCGTGGTACCTGCCCCACGTACCGCCCGTGCCGTCCGTGCCGCCCGTACCGTCCGTGCCGCCCGCGAGGAACTGGCGCTCGCCGCGTAGCCCCGTACGGGCAGGCAGAACGCAGCGGAACGAACTGTGAACCGCAGCCGGAGGCCGGGACGCGCCGTCGGGCGAGGGTGCGCCGGTGCGCAGGCAGCAGCAGGACCGCAGGCAGGGGCGAGGTCGCGGCGGGAATCAGCACCGCCCCCGGAAGCCCGCTTGTAGGCAGCCGCAGGCGTCAGGCAGCGACAGGGATACAGAGGCAGGAACGCAGTCAGGCGCTGGAGCCCGGTCGGTCTCGACCGTGGATCGCGCCGAGCGGTGCCCCGGAAGCGGGGTACGGAGGGATCCCCCGGCGTGCGCCGGGGAGCGTGCAGGGGGCGTGAAGCTTGGCAGTGCAGGGCCGCAGGCCCGGGAGACGGTGGGGTTCCCGGACGGCGCGGCCCTTTTCGGCATGTTCCGGAGTGACGGCCTGACGGAACGCTTCACCTCTTGTGCGATGCGGGGTGCGGCTGGTTCTGCAGTGCTGATCCGGGGCCTCGGGGGCGCGAATGGGGTTTATCCGGTGTTGCTCATGCTTGCGGGGGAATCGGGAAGTCCGGGGTGGTTCGCCGGGGATTCGGTGGGCAACTCTGGTCTCGCGACGTCGTCAGCACGGAACGACCGAGGCGGTCGGCCAACCGCCCTGGTGCAAGTCCCACTTCGGTTTTCTGGAGGAATGAAGACATGGCAAGCAGCCGTACCGCCCGCGTCATCGCCGCCGTCGCAGCCCTGCCCCTCACCGTCGCCCTCTTCGGCGGGGTGGCGTCGGCAGACAACGGCTCCTTCGCGAACGACGGATCGAATGCGAGCGTCGCCAGCATCATCGGCAGTGGCGTGGGTGGTGACAACAACGGCAACTCGGCCACCTCGCAGCAGGTGGCCACCGGCTTCGGCGCCTCCAACCAGAACAACACCGCACAGGTCAACGGTTCGTCCTTTACCTCGATCAACCAGGGCAACTCGAACGTGGCGGTCAACTTCCACCCCTGGTGGTAGCAGCGGCACCAGCCGCTTCCCATCGTGAGGGCGTCTGTGCGACCGGACCGGCTGGGGTCCGGTAGCGCGGGCGCCCTCGCGCGCGTCCTGCCTCTTCCGCATCTTCCCGACCTTGACACCACGGGTAGATCTGACGGACAGTCAGTTATCTTGATGACATGGACGCCGGGAGGCCTGCGCCGTGCACCTCGCCCCGACCGAAGGCAAGTTGCGGCTCCGTGCCGAACTGCGCGCGTACTTCAAGGAACTGCTGCCCGACGGAGTCCCCGAAGATCCGGCCCGTCAGCGCGGACTGCTGCGCCGTATCGGCGCCGACGGACTGCTCGGCCTCGGCTGGCCCGTCGCCTACGGCGGACAGGGCCGCGGGGCGGACGAGCAGTTCGTCTTTTTCGACGAGGCCTACCGTGCCGGCGCTCCCGTCTCCATGGTCACGCTGAACACCGTCGGCCCGACCCTCATGAAGTACGGGACCGAAGAACAGAAGGACTACTTCCTCCCCCGGATCCTCTCGGGCGAGATCGTCTTCGCCATCGGCTACTCCGAGCCCGAGGCCGGCACCGACCTCGCCGCACTGCGCACCCGGGCGGTCCGTGACGGAGCCGACTGGCTGATCGACGGGCAGAAGATCTTCACCTCCAACGCCCAGAACGCCGAATGGATCTGGCTGGCCTGCCGCACCGACCCCCGAGCCCCGAAGCACAAGGGCATCTCGATCATTCTCGTCCCCACCGGCGACCCCGGCTTCTCGTGGACGCCGATCGAAACCGTCGGCGGGCTCACGACCACGGCGACGTACTACGACTCCGTCCGCGTGCCGGCCGGAAACCTCGTCGGCCCCGAACACGGCGGCTGGGAACTGATCACCAACCAGCTGAACCACGAGCGCGTGGCCCTCGCCGCCATCGGCATGCAGGCCGAGGACTTCTACGAGCTCGCCCTCCGGCACGTCCGCACCCCCGACCCGGCCACCGGGGAGCGGCCCGCCGACCTTGCCTGGGTGCGGTCCCGCCTCGCCGAGGCCCACGCCCGGCTGGCGGCCGTACGCCTCCTCAACTGGCGTCTCGTCCAGGACGTGCGCAGCGGAAGCCTCGCCCCCGGTGACGCCAGCGGCGTGAAGTTCCTCGGTACCGAGTCCGCCGTCGAGGTGTACCGGATGTGCCAGGAGGTGGTGGGTGAGGAGGCGCTCGTCCGGGGGCCCGAAGCCTTCGCGGGCGGCGAGCTTGAGCGGATGAACCGGGCCGCGCAGATCAACACCTTCGGCGGCGGGGTGAGCGAGGTCCAGCGGGAGATCGTCGCCATGATGCGGCTCGGGATGAAGGGGAGGAAGCGATGACGGCGGACGCGACCGGTACGGCCGGGGAGGCCGCCCGGTTCCACGCGCTGCTCGCGGCCTTCGAGGGCGCACCGGCCGCCACCGCCGGCCGCGGCAAGGACCCGGTCAACGAGCCGATGATCCGCCACTGGTGCGAGGCGATGGGCGACACCCACCCCGCCTACACCGGGCCGGGCGCCATCGCTCCCCCCACCATGCTCCAGGCCTGGACGATGGGCGGGCTCTCCGGCCACTCCGACCGCTCCTCCGCCTACGACGAGCTCTTCGCGCTCCTCGACGACGCCGGCTTCACCTCCGTCGTCGCCACCGACTGCGAACAGGAGTACTTCCGCCCGCTGCGCCCCGGCGACACGGTCACCTTCGACGCGGTCATCGAGTCCGTGTCGCCGCGCAAGACGACCAAGCTGGGCAGCGGCCACTTCGTGACGACCCGCATGGACATCCGCGCGGGCGGGGAGCCGGTCGGTACCCACCGCTTCCGTATCCTCAAGTACGCGCCCGCAGGACGGCCGGCGAAGGAGGACGCGCCCCGCGTGAAGACCACCGCGCGGCGCCCCCGCCCCGTGGTCAACCGTGACAACCGGGGTTTCTGGGAAGGCGTCCGGGACCACCGGCTGCTGATCCAGCGCTGTACCTCGTGCGACACCCTCCGCTTCCCCTGGCTCCCCGGCTGCAACACCTGCGCGAGCCCCGAGTGGGACACGGTCGAGGCCTCCGGGGCCGGCACCGTGTTCAGCCACGTCGTCATGCACCATCCGCCGTTCCCGGCCTTCGACCCGCCCTATGCGGTCGCGCTCGTCGAGCTCGCCGAAGGGGTACGCATGATCAGCAACATCACCGGTGTCCCGTACGACAAGGTACGCATCGGCCTTCCCGTCCAACTGGAGTTCCTGCGCGTCGACGACGACCTGGAACTTCCCGTCTTCCGCGGGAGCGAGGCCTGATGGACTTCCACCCCACCGAGGAACAGGCCGCCGCTGCCGGTCTGGCCGCGCGGATCTTCGCTGACCTCTCCACCCATGAACGCCTCGCCGCGACCGGCACCGGCAGCGATGCCGAACTGTGGAAGGCCCTCACCACAGCCGGCCTGACGGCCGCGGTCCAGGAGATCGGCCTGCTCGGGCTGGTCCTTCTGCTGGAGGAGCAGGGCCGCACGACGGCCCAGGTCCCCTACGCCGCCACCTGCGTCTACGGAATCCTCCCGGTGGCCGCCCACGGCAGCCCCGAACAGCGTGCCCGCCTCCTGCCCGCGCTCGGCAGCGGGGACGCGGTGGCCACCGGAGCCTTCCCCGCCCGCGGCCGGATCACCGCCCGGGGCGGCCGGCTCACCGGGACCGCCCCCACCGTCCCCTGGCTGCGCGACGCCACTCACGTGCTGGTTCCGGATACCGAGCGGGCACTGTGGCTCGTACGGACCGATGCGCCCGGTGTGCGGACGTCACCCGTCGAGACGACCGCGCCCTGGTCGGCGGGCCGACTGGTCCTGAGCGGGGCCGACGCCGAACGCATCGGCATCGAGGGCGCCTACGAGCACAGCCTCGCCGCCGCGCGCACCGCCTTCGCCGGGCTCCAGGCGGGCGTCTGCGCGGGCTCGCTGGCCCGCGCAGTGGAGCACACCTCCTCCCGTGAGCAGTTCGGCCGTCCGCTCTCGACCAACCAGGCGGTCATGCTGCGTGCGGCCGACGCGTATATGGACACCGAGGCGATCCGGGTGACCGCGTACGAGGCGGCCTGGCGTATCGACCAGGGGCTCGCCGCGCACGAGCACGCGCTGACGACGGCCTGGTGGGCTTCCGAGGCGGGCAAGCGCGTCGTACATGCGGGGCAGCACCTGCACGGCGGCATGGGCGCCGATCTGGACCATCCCGTCCATCGGCACTTCCTGTGGGGGCGCCAGCTGGACGCCTACCTGGGCTGCGGCGGCGAGCTGCTGGCCGAGCTGGGAGCTTCGATAGCCGAGGGAGAGCGGGCATGAACGTCGGTGACACGCTGCCGCCCCTGGAGATCGCGGTCACCCGCACCCTGATCGTCGCGGGCGCGATCGCCTCCCGCGATTACCAGGATGTGCACCACGACGCGGCGCTCGCGCGGGAGAAGGGCTCCCCGGACATCTTCATGAACATCCTGACGACCAATGGTCTGGTCGGCCGCTACATCACCGATTGCCTCGGGCCTCGGGCCGTCCTGCGCAAGGTGGCCATCCGCCTCGGCGCCCCCAACTATCCGGGGGACACCATGACTCTCACCGGCACCGTCACGGCCGTGCTCGGCAACACGGTCGAGATCCGGGTCGTAGGAGCCAACGGCCTCGGCCACCATGTGTCGGGCACGGTCACCGCGGAGGTGGCGGCATGAGTGTGCGTAGCCGGGACAAGCTCGGCGGCCGGGCCGCGATCGCCGGCATCGGCGCGACCGAGTTCTCCAAGGACTCCGGCCGCAGTGAGCTCAAACTCGCCGTCGAAGCCGTGCACGCGGCTCTCGACGACGCGGGTCTCACCCCCGCCGACGTCGACGGCATGGTCACCTTCACGATGGACACCAGCCCCGAGATCACCGTCGCCCAGGCGGCGGGCATCGGGGAGCTGTCCTTCTTCTCCCGTATCCACTATGGCGGGGGCGCCGCCTGCGCCACTGTCCAGCAGGCCGCTCTTGCCGTCGCCACCGGGGTGGCGGAGGTCGTCGTCTGCTACCGCGCGTTCAACGAGAGGTCCGGGCGCCGCTTCGGTTCCGGCGTCCAGCAGCGCGAGCCCTCGGCGGAGGGCGCGGCGCTCGGCTGGTCGCTGCCCTGGGGACTGCTGACCCCCGCCTCCTGGGTGGCCATGGCCGCCCAGCGCTACCTGCATACCTACCACCTCACCCCTGAGGCCTTCGGACACGTCGCCGTCACCGACCGCCGCCACGCCGCGAACAACCCCGCCGCCTACTTCCACGGCAAGCCGATCACCCTCGCCGACCACGCCGCCTCGCGCTGGATCGTCGAACCACTGCGGCTGCTGGACTGCTGCCAGGAGACCGACGGCGGCCAGGCCCTCGTGGTCACCACGACCGAACGGGCTCGCACCCTGCGGCACGCCCCCGCCGTGATCACCGCTGCGGCACAGGGAGCCGGACGCCGCCAGGAGGGCATGACCTCCTTCTATCGCGACGACCTGACCGGGCTGCCGGAGATGGACGTGGTCGCGCGCCAGCTGTGGCGCACGAGTGGACTACGGCCTTCCGACATCGACGTCGGCATTCTCTACGACCACTTCACGCCCTTCGTCCTGATGCAGCTCGAGGGGTTCGGCTTCTGCGAACCCGGTGAGGCCGCCGCATTCGTGGCCGCGGACACTCTCCCGCTGAACACCCACGGAGGCCAGCTCGGAGAGGCGTACCTGCACGGCATGAACGGCATCGCCGAGGCCGTCCGTCAACTGCGCGGCACCTCGGTCAACCAGGTGGCGGATGCCTCACACGCACTCGTCACGGCCGGCACCGGGGTGCCGACGTCCGGGCTGATCCTCGGCGCCGACGGCTGAGACCCCGGTCCCGGCCGGGCCCCCGCCCCCTCCACCTTCAGGGGGTGGGGAGGGCCCCACTCCTACAACCTGAGATGGATCCCCCATCGGCACCTGCGGGCGATTCCAGGAATGGCGGGCGCTCCTAGCGTGGAGACATGACCCCGCCTGTGTGCACGCTCGCCTCGAATCCGACGCCGTACCCGTCGTTCTCGGCGTACGTCCGTACCCGCGGCACGGTCCTGATGCGCACCGCGCGCTCCCTCACCGCCAACCCGTGCGATGCGGAGGACCTGCTCCAGACAGCCCTCGCGAAGACGTACGTGGCCTGGGACCGCATCGAGGACCACCGTGCCCTGGACGGCTACGTCCGGCGGACCCTCGTCAACACCCGCACCTCCCAGTGGCGCAAGCGCAAGGTGGACGAGTTCGTATGCGACGAGCTCCCGGAGGCCGACGGAACCTCTTTCTCCGATCCCGCCGAGACCCAGGCGTTGCGCGACGCGATGTGGCGGGCGGTGACCCGGCTTCCCGACCGGCAGCGGGCCATGGTCGTCCTGCGCTACTACGAGGACTTGAGCGAGGTGCAGACGGCAGAGCTGCTGGGAGTCTCGGTCGGCACGGTCAAGAGCGCCGTCTCCCGCGCGCTGGGCAAACTCCGCGAGGATCCGGAACTCACCCCGGTCCGCTGAGGCGGGCGATGTTTCACGTGAAACCAGAGAATGTTTCACGTGAAACCGGAAGCGGTTTCTACTCCCGGGTAGTGACAGACCGAGCGGTACGTGCGCAGAATCGGCAGCATCCGTAGCCGCCGCAGCGCCGCAGCGCTCACCGGGAGGACGCTTTGCTCAGCACCATGCAGGACGTACCGCTCCTCGTCACCCGCATACTCCGTCACGGGATGACGATCCACGGGAAGTCCCAGGTCACGACCTGGACCGGGGAGGCAGAGCCGCACCGCCGCAGCTTCGCCGAGATCGGCCTCCGCGCCACCCGCCTCGCCGGCGCCCTGCGCGACGAGCTCGGGGTGCAGCAGGACGACCGTGTCGCCACCCTCATGTGGAACAACGCCGAGCATGTGGAGGCGTACTTCGCGATCCCTTCCATGGGTGCGGTCCTGCACACGCTGAACCTGCGGCTTCCCGCGGAACAGTTGGTCTTCATCGTCAACCACGCCGCCGACCGGGTCGTCCTGGTCAACGGCACGCTGCTGCCGCTCCTGGCACCGCTGCTGCCGCATCTGCCGACCATCGAACACGTCGTCGTGACCGGCATCGGCGACCGCTCGGTGCTCGACGGCCTGAACGTGCGTGTCCACGAGTACGAGGAGCTCATCGAGGGCCGCTCCGACAGCTACGACTGGCCGGAGCTGGACGAGCGCCAGGCGGCCGCCATGTGCTACACCTCCGGCACGACCGGGGACCCGAAGGGCGTCGTCTACTCCCACCGCTCCCTCTACCTGCACTCCATGCAGGTGAACATGGCCGAGTCCATGGGGCTGACCGACAAGGACACCACCCTCGTGGTGGTTCCGCAGTTCCACGTGAACGCCTGGGGCCTGCCGCACGCCACCTTCATGACCGGCATCAACATGCTGATGCCGGACCGCTTCCTGCAGCCCGGCCCGCTCGCCGAGATGATCGAGCGGGAGAAGCCCTCGCACGCCGCGGCCGTCCCCACCATCTGGCAGGGGCTGCTGGCGGAGGTCATCGCCCATCCCCGTGACCTGAGCTCGATGAAGCAGGTCACCATCGGCGGAGCGGCCTGCCCGCCCTCCCTGATGGAGGCCTACGACAAGCTCGGGGTCCGCGTCTGCCACGCCTGGGGCATGACGGAGACCTCCCCGCTGGGCACGATGGCGCACCCGCCGGCCGGCCTGAGCGCAGAGGAGGAGTGGCCCTACCGGATCACCCAGGGCCGCTTCCCGGCAGGTGTCGAAGCCCGGCTGGTCGGTCCCGGCGGCGACCTGCTGCCCTGGGACGGCGCGTCGGCCGGCGAGCTCGAAGTACGCGGCAACTGGATAGCGAACGCCTACTACGGCGGTGCCGCCGGCGAACCCTTCCAGCCCGAGGACAAGTTCAGCGCCGACGGGTGGCTCAAGACCGGGGACGTCGGAGTCATCAGCCCGGACGGCTACCTCACCCTCACCGACCGCGCCAAGGACGTGATCAAGTCCGGCGGAGAGTGGATATCGAGCGTTTCGTTGGAGAACGCCCTCATGGCGCACCCCGAGGTCGCCGAGGCCGCGGTGGTCGCCGTCCCCGACGAGAAGTGGGGTGAGCGGCCGCTGGCCACCGTCGTCCTCAAGGACGGCGCGACCGTGGACTACACGGGACTGCGCGAGTTCCTCTCGCAGTCGATCGCCAAGTGGCAGCTGCCGGAGCGCTGGAGCACCGTCGACGCCGTGCCGAAGACGAGCGTCGGCAAGTTCGACAAGAAGGTGATCCGCCAGCAGTACGCGGACGGCGCACTGGAGGTCACCAAGATCGCCTGAGGGGGGTGGCCCCGACGGGGTTCAGCGTGTGAGCCATGGCCGCAGCAGCCTGCTGACTGCGGGCATGGCCAGGTAGGTCATCAGGGTGCTGAAGACGACCGCGAAGGCGGCCGTGCGCAGCACGACGTGCAGATCCACCAGGTACGGCCCGAGCAGCGCGTTGCCCGCGAGCGAGAGGGGGAAGATGGCCAGCCCCGAGCTGATGGCCATCTTCCACCGCGGCGGCGCGGGCCGGGTCGTGCCCGGCTTGGCGAACCACGTCTCCATTCCGTGCAGTTCCCGCCGGGCTATCTCCGTATGGTGGTGGCCCAGGCAGTTGGAGAACCACTGGGCCCGTTCCGCGGAGTCCTGCCAGCGCTGGAAGGCGGCCTGGTTGCGGAAGCGGTGGACCAGGAACCACGGCCCGCCCTCGGTCGCCGGGCGGAAGAGCCCGTAGCCCAGATGGTCCGGGAAACCGGCTGCCGTCTCCAAGATCCCGTGCGCCCAGGCCTCGAACGCCTCCTCGTGCCCGGGCTCGACCTGTCGTGCGATGAGAAGGTTCACCTCCCCGTTGTCGGCGGGGACGGTGTGCTCGGTCGTGTGGATGATGGCCATCGGGCCAGGATCGCTAGTTGGTGCCGATCTTGGCCAGCAGGTCCACGATGCGGCCCTGCACGTCTGCCGTGGTGGCCCGCTCGGCGAGGAAGAGCACGCTCTCGCCCGAGGCCAGCCGGGGAAGTTCGGCCGGCTCGATGCCGGTCGCCGTGTAGACGACCAGTGGGGTGCGGTTCAGCTGCCCGTTGGCCCGTAGCCAGTCCACGATCCCGGCCCGCCGACGGCGCACCTGCATCAGGTCCATGACCACCAGGTTGGGCCGCATCCGCGTCGCCAGTTCCACGGCGTCGGTGTCCGCGCCCGCCCGGGCGACCTGCATGCCGCGCCGCTCCAGGGCAGCCGTGAGCGCGGTCGCGATCTCGTCCCGCTCCTCGATCAGCAGCACGCGGGAAGGGTGCTGTTCGCTGTCGCGCGGCGCCAGTGCCTTGAGCAGCACGGCCGGATCGGCGCCGTACGCGGCTTCCCGCGTGGCCTGCCCCAGCCCGGCCGTGACCAGTACGGGCACCTCGGCGGCCACCGCAGCCTGCCGCAGCGACTGCAGAGCGGTCCGGGTGATCGGCCCGGTCAGCGGGTCGACGAACAGTGCGGCCGGGAAGGCGGCGATCTGCGCGTCCACCTCCTCGCGGGAGTGCACGACCACCGGCCGGTAGCCGCGGTCGCTGAGCGCCTGCTGCGTCTGCACGTCGGGCGCCGGCCACACCAGGAGCCGGCGCGGGTTGTCCAGTGGCTCAGGCGGCAGTTCGTCGTCCACGGGCTGCGGTACGGGCCGGTTGACCACCTCGACCGCACCGCCCGGGCCGTCCAGCGGCTCGGGGCCCTCGTCGGAACCCGCCTCCGGGGCACCTATGGCGAAGGCCCGCCCCTGCGGGCTGGGCTCGGCGAGCCGACGACGGCGGCCGGAGCCGGAACCCGCGGCAGGGGCCGCTCCGGCGGGATCGACGGCGATGCCCTGGCCGAGCGTGCCCAGAGCCCGCACGCTGATCGGCTGCGCGGACTGCCCCTGCACCGGGGCGTCCTGCGGCCGGCGTGCTCCGGGGACCGCGACCTGGCCGGAGGCCCCGTCCTCCTCGGCAGCGGTACGGCCCGGAACCGGCCACGCGGGGGCACCGGACAGCGCGCGCCGACGCCCGGTCGGGTTCTCGGCAGGCACGTCGGACGCTGCGGCGGCCGGGGCCTCGGGCTCGGTACCGGGGGCTCCCAGGGCCCTGCGGCCACGCCGCCCCGCCGGCGCCGCGGCATCGGACCCACCTTCGCCCTCGGAGGCAGTGGCAGCCGGGCTGGCGGCTGCCGGGCCGGAGTCTGCGGGAGCAGGTGCGGCGGGGGGCACCGGGGCCGGGCCGGCGGGCAGCGCGAAGCCGCCCTCGGGGGCGATGGGCCGAGCCGGAGCGGGCGTCGGGCCGAGCCCCGTCGCCGGGACGGGACCGCCGGGCTGGGCCGGACCGGCCTGCCCCAGCGCACGCCGCCGGCCGGCCGGGTGCTCGGTCACCGGAACCGGAGGTACTGCGGGCACGGGCGGTAGCGCCGGCATGGCGTTGCCCTGCGGTGCCACGGGCCGACCGGGGCCGCTCTGGCCCTCGGGAGCGCCGCTCTCGCCACTGTCGTCACCGGCCCGGCCGCGCCTGCGTCCGGTACCGAGGCCCGCGGGATTCACCGGGGACTGCGCCAGCTCGGGACCCGGCTGCGGCGTGGCCTCGGCCGCTCGCCGCCGGCCCGAGGGCAGCGCGAGAGCGCCTCCGCCCGCCCCGTCCTGCGCGGCCCCGCGGCCCGGGGCCTCGTCCTCCAGGAAGGCGTCCACTCCGCGCCGGCCCCGCCGGCCGCCGGAGACCTTCCCGGGGGCGGCGCCCCCGGCCGTTCCGGAGCCGTCCGGCCCGGCGCCCTCCGCGGGCTCCTCCGGCGGCTCGGGCAGGGTCACCGTCCCGGCCCCCGCGCCGAGCGGGAGTTCCAGGACGTAGGCACCGCCGGGTGCGCCCGGCACCTCCACCGTCTGCAGCACACCGCCGTGCGCGGCCACGATGCCCCTGACGATCGGCTCGTGGACCGGGTCGCCGCCCTCGTAGGGACCGCGCACCTCGATCCGTACGACGTCGCCGCGCTGCGCGGCGGCCACCACGATCGTCGAATCGCTGTATCCGCTGCCCTGACGGGTCTTGCCGGTGGCGTCCACGCCGGCGACGTCCGCGACCAGGTGCGCGAGGGCGGTCGAGATCCGCTCCGCGTCCACCTCGGCCTCGATGGTGGGCGCGTGGACGGCGAACTGGGCCCGACCGGGGCCGATCAGCTCGACGGCACCGTCGACGCCGGCCGTGACCACGCCGTTGATGAGGACCTTCTTCTTCGAGAGCTTGTCGCGGCCGGCGTCCAGGCGTTGGAAGCCGAGCACGTTGTCCACCAGGGTGGTCATCCGGGAGTACCCGGCGGCCAGGTGGTGCAGGAGCTGGTTGGCCTCCGGCCAGAGCTGTCCGGCGTCGTCGGCGGCCAGGGTCGCCAGCTCGCCGCGCAGCTCGTCCAGCGGGCCGCGCAGGGAGTCCCGGAGGACGGCGATCAGCTGCGCGTGCCGCGCGGCCAGGGCGTCGTAGGGCCGGCGGTCCGTGAAGGTCATGACGGCGCCCACGAGCTGCTCCCCGTCCCGTACGGGAGAGGTGGTCAGGTCGACGGCGACCGGCTGCCCGGCCTTGTTCCACAGCACCTGCCCGCGGACGCGGTGCTTGCGTCCGCTGCGCAGGGTGTCGGCGAGCGGGGACTCCTCGAACGGGAAGGGCGAGCCGTCGGCGCGGGAGTGCTGGACCAGGCCGTGCAGTTCGCGGTTGCCGAGGTCGGTGGCGCGGTAGCCGAGGATCTGGGCGGCCGCCGGGTTGACGAGTACGACGCGGCCGTCGGTATCGGTGCCCACGACGCCCTCGGCGGCGGCGCGCAGGATCATCTCGGTCTGCCGCTGGGACCGGGCCAGCTCGGCCTCGGTGTCGACGGTCTCGGAGAGGTCACGGACCACGAGCATCAGCAGCTCGTCACCGGTGTAGGCGGGTTGCGGCTCGCGGTAGGCGTCGCGGCCGTCAAGGTGGGCGCTGGTGACCTCGACGGGGAACTCGGAGCCGTCGGTGCGGCGGGCGATCATCCGCTTGGGCTTGGTGCGGCCGCCGGTGTCCTCGCCGGGCCGACGCATGGAGCCGGGGATCAGCTTGGAGTCGAACTCGGGCAGGAGGTCGAGCAGGCCTCGGCCGACCAGTCCGGTGCCGGGGCTCTCCATGACCTCGAGCGCGATCGAATTGGCGTTGACGACCGTGCCGTTGGCGTTGACGAGCAACAGCGCGTCCGGAAGGGCGTCGAGTATTGCTGCGAGGCGAGCAGCGCCTCGGGATGGCCTGCTGCTCACGACGAGCTTCCTCCCTGACCAACGACTACCGGCAAGTCACGGGAGGAGTCTAAGGCCACAGGCTCGCGGCGGGGTGGCCGATGTGGGGCCGGCAACGCCGCTTCCGGGCATCCTCCCAGGTCAGGAACGCCCACTCGGAAGCAGAGGTTCCAACTCGTCCCAGCGCTTGATTTCGCATCCGTCCGTCCGCCGGAAGGTGGCGTTCACCTTGCGTCCGTTCCATGTTCCGGTGACGCGTGCGGTGGCGGGGCCGCCGTACTGCTTGGTGCAGATCTGGTCCGGGGACACGGGGGCGAAGGGGTTGCGCCCCTCCCTGGCGAACTGGTCCAGTCGGGCGCAGGCGCCCTCGGCCTCCGGGTGGTCGCCGCCGACGGGGCCGCATTCGAGCGTGTACTCGCGGTCCAGCTGGCGGTTGCCGGTGTCGGCCATGGTCATGGTCAGCCGGTCGGGCGGGGCCAGCAGCTGTCCCAGGGGCAGTGGGGGCAGCGGCCCGGCGGCCGCGGTGGCCAGGGCCGAGGTGACGGCGAAGGCGGCGAGACGCAGCATGGGGCACTCCAGGTCGTCCGGACGTCGTACGCCTGACCAACGACGTGAGCGCGCCGATGTTGCGTGCGGCGGGGTCTTTAAGGCTTTGCCCTCGGCCCGCCCCGCCTAGTACCGTGGGAGCGGATTGGTGAGGGGCCCCGCGCCTGTGTCATCATCTGCACGCACCTTCGTACGCGAGGGTGTGCTGGAGGCGTCGCCTAGTCCGGTCTATGGCGCCGCACTGCTAATGCGGTTTGGGTCTTACCACCCATCGAGGGTTCAAATCCCTCCGCCTCCGCAGTTCATCGAAGCCCCGGTCCGTCAGGACCGGGGCTTCGATGCGTTCCGCGACCTTCGCGCCGACCGGGGCGTTTCTGTGCGCTGCCGTGCGCTCTTCCGGCGCGCCGCACCCTTGACCGCTCCTTGCGCCGACCCGTGCGGATGATCTTCGGTGGGAGTGTTTTCCCAGGTCAGGAGTGGTTTGGGTAATGGATTTCGCGTCCCGGCGAGGTCCATGTATTGTTGTTCTCGCAAGGCCAACGGGGCGAAAAACCCCGGGAAGCCCAAGCACTCGTAGCTTAACGGATAGAGCATCTGACTACGGATCAGAAGGTTGCAGGTTCGAATCCTGCCGAGTGCACAGCAGACCAGAGGCCCCGGACGAAAGTCCGGGGCCTCTGGCGTATGCCCAGGAGATGTCGGGCGGGATGTCCTCCTTGCTGGGGAGGAGGTCCCCCGGAAGATGTCAGGGGCAGGATGGCTCTGGCGGGGGACGCCGGTGACCCGGCAGCGTCGGTACGGTTCTTGCAGATCGTCCGAGGCTGGAAAACGGGGGCAATCATGGGACTGTTCGGGAATGCGCACACCGTCGACCCCGTGTCGGCGCAGCGGGACTACGCGCGGCTGCTGGGGCAGGGGGAGCAGGTGCACGCGGCCTTCCTGCTGATCCGGGACACGATCCTGTTCACCGACCGGCGGCTGGTGCTCGTGGACAAGCAGGGGCTCACGGGCAAGAAGGTGGAGTACCACTCCGTCCCGTACCGGAGCATCACGCACTTCTCCGTGGAGACGGCCGGCCACTTCGATCTGGACGCCGAGCTGAAGATCTGGATATCCGGCAGCTCGACGCCGATCGAGAAGACCTTCACCAAGGGTGTCGACATCTACGAGGTGCAGGCGATCCTGACGCAGTTCGTCGCCCGGTAGCCGCCCGGCCGGCCTCAGAGGACCCGGGGGAGGCCGGTCACCGACATCACCAGCGAGTAGAGGGAGGTGGTGGCGGTGATGAAGAGGCGGTTGTTCTTGGGGCCGCCGAAGGCGATGTTCGAGACGGGCTCGGGGATGCGCAGTCGGCCGATCAGGGTCCCGTCCGCGGCATAGCAGTAGACGCCGTTCTCCATCGCGGCCGCCCAGAGCCGGCCCTGGTCGTCGAAGCGGATGTTGTCGATGCCGGGGCAGGTGGTGAAGACCCGGTCGTCGGTGAGGGTGCCGTCGTCGGTGACCTTGAAAGCGCGGATGTGGCCCGCCCTGGTGTCCGCGGCGTACAGCTCGTTCTCGTCGGCGGAGAAGACGAGGCCGTTGGGGCCGAGGAAGCCGTCGGCGACGATGCGCACCTCGCCGGTCGAGGGGTCGGCTCGGTAGAGGTTGCAGGCGCCGATCTCGCTGGATGCGCGATGGCCCTCGTAGTCGGTGGTGATGCCGAAGTCGGGGTCTGAGAACCAGACGGAGCCGTCCGATCGAACCACCGCGTCGTTCGGGCTGTTGAGGCGTTTGCCTTCGAAGCGGTCGGCGATGACGGTGATGCTGCCGTCGGGCTCGGTGCGGGTCACGCGCCGGTTGCCCTGTTCGCACGAGATCAGGCGGCCTTCGCGGTCGAGGGTGTTGCCGTTGGAGTGGCCGGCGGGTGAGCGGAAGACGGAGACCGCCCCGGTCGCTTCGTCCCAGCGCAGCATCCGGTCGTTGGGGATGTCGCTCCAGACGAGTTGCCGCCAGGCCGGCAGGTACAGCGGGCCCTCTGCCCAGCGGCAGTCGTCGTAGAGCCGGTCCAGCCGGGCGTCGCCGTGGGTGCAGCGGCCGGTCGTGAAGCGTTCGTCCAGAATCTCGTACAAGGTGAGGTCGGCTATGGCAGACATGATTCCCCCTGAGAGAAGATTGCAGAATTTTGTTCGGCCTGATGGTGAGATTGCAGGAACAGGTACCGTCTTCGCAAGGGTTGTCAGGCCCAAGAGAGGAAGATTGCGTGGACGACATCGACCGGGCGCTCGTCCTGCGCCTGCAGCAGGACGCCGGGCAGTCCTACGCGGCCCTCGGCACGGCCGTCGGGCTTTCTGCCGGGGCCACCCATGAGCGGGTACGCAAACTGCGCGAGCGCGGGGTGATCCGGCGGACCACCATCGATGTGGACCCGACCGCCGTCGGCAGCGGGGTCCTCGCCTACGTGATGGTCGACGCCAACGCCTGGATGGGAGAGTCCGCGGAAGCCTTCGCCGCGATCCCGGAGATCCAGGAGGCGCACATCATCGCGGGCAGCGCGTCGGTGCTGGTGAAGGTCCGCACGGCCTCGACCGAGCAGTTGCAGGACGTCCTGCGCCGCCTCTACGCCATCGACGGCGTCAGCGGTACGCACGCGACCGTCGTCCTGGACACCTTCTTCGAGCGGCCGCTCCCGCTGTGACCTGGTGGTGCACCGGGATCCGGTGGAAGGGGTCCGGACCCGTCATCGGCTGGTACGGCCAAGGGAGAGGCGAGCGCGCGAGCGCGCTGGAGTACGGGCAGCTGTTGGCCTTCGTCGCACGCGGGGAACGGCACTGCCTGGGCGTGTGGAGGGCCGGGAAGCGGACGCCCTGTCCGGCCTCCGCCACCGTTCCCGGGACTGGAGGCGGTGCGCAGTGCCCCGAATGCGCCCGCCTCGACCGGTCGTTCTCCGTGGCGGCCGACACCAACGCCGCCGATCCGCGGACCTACCGGGTCTATCTGGCCTGGTTCGGCCCCGGCCTGGTCAAGGTCGGGATCACCGCCGAGGAGCGCGGCCGTGCCCGGCTGCTGGAGCAGGGTGCGATGTCGTGGACCTGGCTGGGACGCGGGCCGCTGATGGCGGCCCGGCGTACCGAGGAGCTGTTGCGGGCGGCGCTCGGGGTGCCCGACCGGATCCCGTACGCGCGCAAGCGCGCCGTACGGGCTCATCTGCCCGGCGCGCCGGAGCGGGCGCGGGAGGTCGCAGAGCTGCACGGCCGGGCTGTGGCCCTGGCCGGGTGGCCGGAGTCCCTGGAGCGGCTGGGATGTGAAGTCTCCGACCATGCAGCGGTGTTCGGGATGGACGACTGGCAGGGGCGCCCGTCCCCGGACCGGGTGGTCGCGCAGATGACGGCCGACGGGGCCGTCGTGGGGCGGCTGGTCGGCGCCGCCGGGCCCGATCTGCACGTCGAGGACGGTTTGGTGGTCGACACCCGGCTGTTGGCCGGCTGGGAGCTCGCCGCACCGTGCGAGGGGGCGGCGACCTCGGTTCCGGTCGTACAGATCCCACCCGCAGGAGCCCCGCCCGCGGAGCAGGACGGGCTGTTCTGATGTCCTGGCCGGGGAACCAGGAGGGCCGGTCCACGGCCATGTCCCGGATCTCCTGGATCTTCCGGGCCGATCCGGTGGACACGCCGGGGGCGCTCCGCAGAGGGTGGTGAGCATGACCCTCCAGCCCCCGGGAGCCTTCGAACCGCCCAGTGCCATGGCCGTTCCCCGTGGCCTCCACACCGAGATCGTCCAGGCCGTCCCCGGCTGCCTCGGCCACGCGTCCGCGCGCACTGCCGAGGGCCCGGCCCGCACCGCCGCATCCTTCCTGGGCCGTGGGTCCCTTGCCGTCCGGCGAGAGGAGCCGGAGCACCGGAAGGCCGGGAGCACGGGCCGCGCCGACTGGCAGGAGAGCCGCACCCCGCGCATCGCCACCGTCGAGCGGAGCCACGGCTGTGTCCGCAACGGCTGACGCGGTCCGCGTCTTCCGACAGAGGCTCGGGCTGCCCGGACTGGTCGACGTCCACACGCACTTCATGCCCGAGCGGGTCCTGGAGAAGGTGTGGGACCACTTCGATGCCATCGGCCCCCTGACCGGCGTCGAGTGGCCCATCACCTATCGCCTCGAGGAGGAGCAGCGCGTCGCGCTCCTGCGGGATTTCGGGGTTCGGGCCTTCACTTCCATGCTCTACCCGCACAAGCCGGAGATGGCCGCCTGGCTCAACGCCTGGTCCGCCGCGTTCGCGGCCCGCACACCCGACTGCCTGCACACCGCCACCTTCTTCCCGGAGCAGGGGGTGGATGCGTACGTCCACCAGGCAGTGGAGGCAGGTGCCCGGGTGTTCAAGGCACACCTCCAGGTCGGCGGCTACGACCCGAACGACCGCCTGCTCGACCCGGTCTGGGGGCTGCTGGCCGAGGCCGATATCCCCACCGTGATCCACTGCGGCTCCGGTCCCGTCCCCGGCAGGTACACCGGCCCCGCCCCGGTCGCCCGGCTGCTGGACCGCCATCCCCGGCTGCCGTTGATCATCGCGCATATGGGCCTGCCCGAGTACGCGGACTTCCTCGACCTGGCCGACCGCCATCCGACGGTGCGCTTTGACACCACCATGGCCTTCACCGACTTCTCCGAGCGGTTCGGCGGGTTCCCGCCCGCGGACCTCGGACGGCTCGCGGACCTCGGCGACCGGATCCTGTTCGGAACCGACTTCCCGAACATCCCCTACCCGTACGAGCACCAGCTCGCCGCCCTCGAACGACTGGGCCTGGGCGACCCCTGGCTACGGGCGGTCTGCCACGACAACGGCGCCCGGCTGTTCATGCTCGACGGCTGACCCGCCCCCACCACCCGCCCGCACCCCCGACGGGCGGGGCCCTTTCTCAGGAAATTCACAGGTTGGGGCAAGAACGCTCTCAGAGGCACCGGGGAGCGTGTCCGTATGACTGCGACGACCACCTCCCTTGCGTCCACGTCCACCAGCAACCACACGGCTCTGGTACGGCCCGACGGCGGGCCCTGCCGGGTGCTCGTCGTCGACGACGAGGCCTCCCTCTCCGAGCTGCTGTCCATGGCCCTGCGCTACGAAGGTTGCGAGGTCCGCAGCGCCGGCGACGGCGCCGGGGCACTGCGGGCCGCGCGCGACTTCCGCCCCGACGTGGTCGTCCTCGACGTCATGCTCCCCGACATGGACGGTCTCACCGTCCTCGGACAGCTGCGCCGGGAGATCCCCCAAGTTCCCGTCCTGTTCCTGACCGCCAAGGACTCTGTGGAGGACCGCATCGCGGGCCTCACCGCGGGCGGCGACGACTACGTCACCAAGCCCTTCAGCCTGGAAGAGGTCGTGGCCCGGCTGCGCGGCCTGGTGCGGCGTTCGGGTGCGGCGCAGGCGGCGCGCGGCGGCTCCGTGCTGACCGTCGGCGACCTGCGCCTCGACGAGGACAGCCACGAGGTGGTGCGCGGCGGCCAGGACGTCCACCTGACGGCCACCGAGTTCGAGCTGCTGCGCTATCTGATGCGCAACCCGCGGCGTGTGCTGAGCAAGGCGCAGATCCTGGACCGGGTCTGGTCCTACGACTTCGGCGGTCAGGCCAACGTGGTCGAGCTCTACATCTCCTACCTGCGCCGCAAGCTGGAGAGCGGCCTCGGCCTGCCTCCGATGATCCACACCCGGCGCGGCGCCGGCTACCTGATCAAGCCGGCCGAGTAGTGGCAGCGCGCAGGATCCGGCGACCGGGCGGGCGCCGGCCCTGGTCACTGCGGACCCGGCTCGTCGTCGCGGCGGTGGCCCTGATCGCCGTCGTGGGAGCGGCCATCGGAACCGTCACCACCCTCGCTCTCCGCTCGTACCTGGTCACCCAGCTCGACGAGCAGCTGGAGACGTCCATGCGGATGGCCGCCCGGGCACCCGGCGGCAAGGCGGCCCGGGAGAACGGCGCGGGCATCGTCATGGCCCCCGGCAGCCCGCTGGACGCCGTGGGGGTTCGCCTGGATCACCATGGCGCGGTCCTCGGGAGCGCCCGCAACACTCGCGGCGAGGGCTGGTCTCCCGACCAGGTGCCGCCGTCCCTCACCGAGGCCCAGAGCACCACCCTCGCCGCGGCCGCCCAGAAGACCGTGCAGGGGTCGCCCGAGCGGGCGGTGGGCGCCGAGTTGCCGGGCTTGGGCGCCTACCGGGTGCTGGCCTCCCCCGACCGGACCGTCGTCCTGGCCTTCCCGCTCAGCGAGGTCAACGCCACTGTCGGAGCTCTGGTCGGGGTCGAGGTCTGCGTCACCCTGGCCGGACTGATCGCCGCTTCGCTCGCCGGGCAGGCCCTGGTGGGCGTCGCCCTGCGCCCGCTGCGCCGGGTCGCGGCCACCGCCACCCGGGTCTCCGAACTGCCCCTGCACAAGGGCGAGCCCGCACTCCACGAACGGGTCCCGGACGCCGAGGCCGACCCCCGCACCGAGGTGGGCCAGGTAGGTGCCGCCATCAACCGGATGCTCGGGCACGTCGCGTCCGCCCTCACGGCCCGTCAGCAGAGTGAGACGCAGGTGCGGCAGTTCGTCGCCGATGCCAGCCACGAGCTGCGCACGCCGCTGGCCTCCATCCGCGGCTACGCCGAACTCACCCGGCGGGGCCGCGAGGAGCCCGGGCCCGACACACGGCACGCCCTGGGCCGGATCGAGTCCGAGGCCACCCGGATGACCGGCTTGGTCGAGGACCTGCTCCTGCTGGCCCGGCTTGACGCCGGGCGTCCGCTGTCCACCGCCGACGCCGAAACCGACCTCGCTCCGCTCGTCATCGACGCCGTCAGCGATGCCCGGGCCGCCGGGCCCGATCACCACTGGCGGCTGAACCTGCCCGAGGAGCCCGCGTCCGTACGCGCCGACGCGGCCCGCATCCAGCAGGTGCTGGTCAATCTGCTCGCCAACGCCCGTACGCACACGCCGCCCGGCACCACCGTCACCGCCCATGTTTCACGTGAAACATCCGCCGTCCGACTGCGCATCGAGGACGACGGGCCCGGCATCGCACCCGAGCTGCTCCCCCGCGTCTTCGAACGCTTCGCCCGTGGTGACGCCTCCCGCTCCCGTGCCGCCGGTTCCACGGGCCTCGGACTGGCCATCGTCCAGGCCGTCGTCACGGCCCACGGCGGCAGCGTCGACGTGCAGAGCGAACCGGGTCGGACCTGCTTCGACGTCGTCCTACCGCTCGACGGGTCCATCGGGGCGGCGGCTGCGGACTCACAGACGGGGCACAGGCTCAGCACACTGAGGTGACAGGAGGCCGCGGGAGTGTCGGAACATGCCAACCGACACCTCTCCCGGGGCCCTTCCGGCACGGGCGCCCCTCGCGCCCGTGCCCGGCGAGCCCGTCCTCGACGTGGTGATCCCGGTCTTCAACGAGGAGAAGGACCTCGGGCCGTGCGTGCGCCGACTGCACGAGCACCTCACCCGGACCTTCCCCTACCCCTTCCGGATCACGGTCGCCGACAACGCGAGCACCGACCGCACCCCCGAGGTCGCGGCCCGGCTCGCCGCGGCGCTGGACGGCGTGCGCAGCACCCGTCTGGAGGAGAAGGGCCGGGGCAGGGCCCTGCGTACGGTCTGGTCCGGTTCCGAAGCCCCCGTCCTCGCCTACATGGACGTGGACCTCTCCACCGACCTGAACGCACTGCTGCCGCTGGTGGCCCCCCTGATCTCCGGTCACTCCGACCTCGCCATCGGCACCCGGCTGGCCCGCTCCTCGCGGGTCGTCCGCGGAGCCAAGCGGGAGTTCGTCTCCCGTGCCTACAACCTCCTGCTGCGGTCCTCCCTCGCCGCCCGGTTCAGCGACGCCCAGTGCGGCTTCAAGGCCATCCGGCGCGAGGTCGCCGAGCGACTGCTGCCGCTCGTGGAGGACACCGGCTGGTTCTTCGACACCGAGCTGCTCGTGCTCGCCGAGCGGGCCGGCCTGCGGATCCACGAAGTGCCCGTGGACTGGGTGGACGACCCCGACTCCACCGTGCACATCGTCAAGACCGCCACCGATGACCTCAAGGGCGTCTGGCGCGTCGGCCGGGCGCTGGCCGTCGGAGCGCTCCCACTCGACCGGCTCGCCCGCCCCTTCGGCGACGATCCGCGCGACCGTACCGCGGTGCCCGGGGTGGACGGCGGGCTGGCCCGCCAGCTCATCGGCTTCTGCACCGTCGGAGTCCTCTCCACCCTGCTCTACCTGGTGCTGTACTCCGCCTTCCGGGGCGGGGCCGGCCCCCAGCTGGCCAACGGCGCGGCCCTGCTGCTCTCCGCCGTGGCCAACACGGCGGCCAACCGCCGGCTGACCTTCGGGGTCCGCGGCCGGGCGCGTGCCGTACGCCACCAGGCCCAGGGCCTGGTGGTCTTCGGTATCGGGCTGGCCCTCACCAGCGGTTCCCTCGCCGCCCTCACCGCGGCCACGCCCCATCCCGCGCACGGCACCGAGCTCGCCGTCCTGATCACCGCCAACCTCGCAGCCACCGTGCTGCGCTTCCTGCTCCTGCGCGCATGGGTCTTCCCCGAGCGGCGCGGCACCGATTCCCGCCCGTCCATATCCAAGGAGAGCCGATGACCACGGCAGCAATCCCGATCTTCCCGGCCGCCGTGGCCGGCGCCTCTGTCGGCCGGCCCCGCTGGGAACGGCCCGCCCTCGCCGGCCTGCTGATCGCCACCGCAGTCCTGCTCCTGTGGGACCTGGGCGCCTCCGGCTACGCGAACTCCTTCTACTCGGCAGCGGTGCAGGCCGGCAGCGAGAGCTGGAAGGCCTTCTTCTTCGGCTCCTCCGACGCGGGCAACTCCATCACCGTCGACAAGCCTCCGGCCGCGCTGTGGCCGATGATGCTGTCGGTCCGCCTCTTCGGGCTGGGATCCTGGCAGATCCTCGCCCCGCAGGCCCTGATGGGCGTGGCGACCACCGGCGTGCTGTACGCCGCCGTACGCCGCCAGTTCGGACCGGGAGCTGCGTTGTTGAGCGGTGCAGCCTTCGCGCTGACACCCGTCGCCGCGCTGATGTTCCGCTTCAACAATCCCGACGCGTTGCTGACCCTGCTGCTCACCGTCACCGTGTACTGCCTGTTGCGGGCCCTCGAAGGGGCGCACACCCGCTGGCTGGTCTGGGCCGGGGTCGCGGTCGGCTTCGCCTTTCTCACCAAGACCCTGCAGGCCTTCGTCATCCTGCCGCCGCTCGCCGTGCTGTACGCGGTCTGCGCGCCCACCGGGCTGCGCCGCAGGCTCGGCCAGCTGCTGCTTGCGGGCGGCGCGATGGTGGTGGCGGGCGGCTGGTGGGTCGCCGTCGTCGAACTGTGGCCCGCCTCCTCCCGTCCCTACATCGGCGGATCGCAGAACAACTCCTTCCTTGAGCTGACGCTCGGCTACAACGGCCTCGGACGGATCAACGGCAACGAGACCGGCAGTGTCGGCGGCGGTGGAGCGGGGGGACCCGGTGGCGCCGGCGGCGGTGGACGCTGGGGAGAGAGCGGCATCGACCGGCTCTTCTCGGGCAACATCGGCGGGCAGATCTCCTGGCTGCTGCCGGCTGCCCTGGTGCTGCTGGTGGCCGGGCTGGTGATCACCTGGCGGGCCCGTCGCACCACCGACTCGGTGGACGGGATGGCCCGCGCGGCCTTCCTGGCCTGGGGCGGCTCGCTGCTGATCACCGCGCTGGTCTTCAGCTACATGCAGGGCATCTTCCACGAGTACTACACCGTCGCACTGGCGCCCTTCGTGGCCGCGCTGATCGGTATGGGCGTCGCCGTGCTGTGGGAGGAACGCGGCAGCACGCCGGCCGCCATCACCCTCTCCGGCACGCTCGCACTGACGGCGATCTGGTCATACGTGCTGCTCGGCCGTGCCACCGACTACCTGCCCTGGCTGCGCTGGGCGGTGCTGGTGGGCGGGCTCGCCGCCGCGGTCGCGCTGCCCTTCGCGGGGCGGGCCGGCCGGCGGATGCTCCAGCTCACCGTGGGACTCGGGGTGGCGGCGGCCCTGGCCGGGCCGTTCGCGTACTGCATGACCACCGTGAGCACCGGCCACACCGGCTCCATCGTGACCGCCGGACCGGCGGTGGCGGGAAGCCGGGGCGGCCCCGGCGGGATGCCCGGCGGTCCGGGCGCCCCCGGCGGGATGGGGCAGGGCGGTCCGGGCGGCCAGGACGGCGGCCAGCGCGGCGGCGGTACCTGGCCGGGCGGCGGGCAGCAGCCCGGTGGCGCGCTGCCGCAGGGCGCCGTACCGCCGGGGCAGGGGCAGGGGCAGGGGCAGGGGCCGGGGCCGGGGCCGGGGCAGGACGGTACGCCCGGAGCGGGCGGTCGCGGAGCAGGGCGGCCGGGAGGCTTCCCCGGCGGGATGCAGGGCGGCCGAGGCCCGGGCGGCGCAGGTGGCCTGCTCAACGGCGCCCAGGTCAGTGCCGAGGCCAAGGAGGCCCTCACGGCCGACGCCGAGGACTACACCTGGGCGGCGGCGGCCATCGGTTCGCAGAACGCGGCCAGTTACCAGCTGGCTTCGGGCGTGCCCGTCATGCCGGTCGGAGGCTTCAACGGCAGCGACCCCTCGCCGACCCTGGAGCAGTTCAAGGAGTACGTGCGGGACGGCAGGATCCACTGGTTCATCGGCCAGAGCAGTGGCGCCGCAGGCGCCGGCGAGGACGGCGGACGCCGAGGCGGCGGCCCGGGAGGCCCCGGCGGTGGCACCAGCACGGAGATCGAGAACTGGGTCAAGGCCACGTTCAAGGAGTCCACGGTCGGAGGTGCCACCTTCTACGACCTGACCGCACCGGTGTCCTGACCAAGCGTCATCCGCGGCTGTGTACACGGCCTCCGCCTGTCATCCGGCCCTGGCCGGCGGGGGCCTCTGAGGGTCGGGGGAGATCCCGTGGCATCGGACACCGCTCCCCGTTCCGGCCCGATCGGCGGCCCACCCCCTAGCATCAAGAGGGCGGACCGGGCATTCCGGGGCCGGTCCAGCCGTCCCGAGGAGGGTGCCTGCATGGTGACCGCGGCCGATCCGGGAGAGACCCGATCCAGTGTGTGGCTGGTGGCCAGGTCCGGCCCGCCCGGGAGACGCCGCGCCGAAGCACCCTCCGGGCTCGACCGGGACCGGATCACCCATGCCGCCGTGCGGCTGCTCGACGCCGACGGACTCGCCCGGTTCTCGATGCGGCGGCTGGCCTCCGGGCTCGGAGTCACCGCGATGTCCCTGTACTGGTACGTGGACACCAAGCACGACCTGCTCGAACTGGCCCTGGACCGGGTCCTGGGCGAGCTGGCCCTGCCGACGGGGCAGCCGGGGGGCGGCGGGGCAGGCTGGCCGGACGGGCTGAAGGACCTGGCCCTGGGCTACCGGCGGGTGCTGGCGGACCACCCGTGGGTGGCTCCGCTCAGTGCCGCCTACCCGAACATCGGCCCGCACGCGCGGGCCTTCGACGCCGCCCTCCAGCGGCTGATGGACGCCACCGGGCTGATGGGGGCCGCGCGGACCGGCGCCCATCTGGCCGTCCGGCAGTTCCTGCACGGCTGCGGGGGCGCGGTCCGGCGGACGCCCGAGGGCGACTTCTGCCTGGCGCTCGACGTCCTGATCACGGGCATCGAGGTCCAGGCCACCGCGGCCGGCGTACCGGCCTGAGCACGAGCCCGGCCTGAGCCCGGCCTGAGCACGAGCCCGGCCGGAAGCCCGGCCCGGGACTCGGCGCGAGCCCCGGCCCGAACTGTGCCCGGCCGCGCCCGGGCACAGCCCGCGCACGACCGAGCGCCGCCCGGGAGACGGGGCGGCGCTCGGTGGGAGCAGGGGGGGAGCAGGGGGGATCAGGCCTTGACGGTGGCGTCCGCGACCTCGGCGGCCCTGGCCGCACCGGCGGACGAGGCACCGTCCGAAGCCGCCGCCGGGGTGTGCGCCGCGGGCTTCGACTTCAGGGCGACCTCCTTGATGAACACCACCAGCACCAGTCCGAGAAGCGCGAACGGGGCGGCGTAGAGGAAGACGTCGCCGACGCCGTGCCCGTACGCGGACTCGATGACCTCGCGGATCGGCGCGGGCAGCTTGTCGAGGTCGGGGATCCCGCCGCCGGAGGTGCCGCTCTGGCCCAGGGCCGCGGCCTTCGGGCCGAGGGCGGTGAGCCCCTCCTGGACGTAGTGGGTGACCCGGTGGGCCATGACCGCGCCGAGTGCCGAGACGCCCATGGCGCCGCCGAGGGAGCGGAAGAAGGTGACCACCGAGCTGGCCGCGCCCAGGTCCTCGGGGGCCACCTGGTTCTGGGTGGCGAGGACCAGGTTCTGCATCATCATGCCGAGACCGAGGCCGGTCACCGCCATGTAGACCGCGATGTGCCAGTACGGGGTGTCGTACCGCAGGGTGCCGAGCAGCCCCAGCCCGGCCGTCAGCAGCACACCGCCCGAGACGAGCCAGGCCTTCCACTTGCCGGTCTTGGTGATCACCTGACCGGAAACGGTGGAGGAGACGAAGAGCCCGCCGATCATCGGAATCGTCAGGATTCCGGACATCGTGGGGGACTCGCCCCGGGCCAGCTGGAAGAACTGGCTGAAGAACACGGTCCCCGAGAACATCGCGATGCCCACGAAGAGGGAGGCCATCGAGGCGAGGGTGATGGTCTTGTTCCGGAAGAGCCGCAGCGGGATGATCGGGTCGCTCGCACGGGACTCGACGAGGACGAAGAGCAGTCCGAGGACCACCGAGCCGCCCGTCATCGCCCAGGTCTGCCAGGAGATCCACTCGTAGGAGTCGCCGGCCTGGGTGACCCAGATCAGCAGCAGGGACACGGCGCCGCTGATCAGGAAGGCGCCCAGCCAGTCGACCTTGACATCCCGCCGCACGACCGGCAGCCGCAGGGTCTTCTGGAGGACGATCAGCGCGATGATCGCGAAGGGCACGCCGACGTAGAAGCACCAGCGCCAGCCCAGCCACTCCGTGTCGGTGATGACACCGCCCAGCAGCGGGCCGCCGACGGTGGCGACCGCGAAGACCGCGCCGAGGTAACCGCTGTACCGGCCGCGCTCGCGCGGGGAGATCATCGCGGCCATCACGATCTGGGCGAGGGCCGAGAGGCCGCCGACGCCGATGCCCTGGACCACGCGGCAGGCGATCAGCGTGCCGGTGTTCTGGGACATGCCCGCGACCACGGACCCGAGGACGTAGATCACCAGGGATATCTGGACCAGCAGCTTCTTGCTGAAGAGGTCGGACAGCTTGCCCCACAGCGGGGTGGCCGCCGTCATGGACAGCAGGGCGGCGGTGACCACCCAGGTGTAGGAGGACTGGGTCCCGCCGAGGTCGCTGATGATCTGGGGCAGGGCGTTGGAAACGATCGTGGAGGACAGGATCGCCACGAACATGCCGAGCATGAGCCCGGACAGCGCCTTCATGATCTGCGAATGGGTCATGTCCACGGATGCGGACACGGGGCCGGTGGTCGTCTCCGACTGGGCCATGTCTTTCCTTCCTCTAGAAGCTCGATCGGAGTCGGGCCAGCAGGGTGTTGAGTACGTCGATGTCCTGGGCGGACCAGTCGTGGAGGGCTCTCTCCAGGGCGGCGGTGTACCGGGCGCCGATCTCGGCGAGCAGCGCCCGTCCGGCCGGGGTGAGCCGCAGGATGCGGCAGCGTCCGTCGCCCGGGTCCGGCTCGCGCTCGATCCAGCCGCGGGCGGTGATGTGGGTGACGTGCCGACTGGTGACCGAGATGTCGACGGCCATCAGGTCGGACAGCCGGCTCAGCCGCATCTCTCCGTGCCGGTCGAGCACGGTGAGCACGGCGGCGGCGCCCGGCGGGCAGTCCGGGGGCAGATTGCGGGCGAGTTCCCGCTTGACCGCGCCGATCCCGGTCAGCCGGCGGGCCAGTTCCTCGTGCGGAGTGGTCCGCGTCGTCTGCGTTGTCTGCGTCGGCATCGAGCACCCTCCCATCTTGTTGCTTGAGGCAACCATAGAAGCCAATGGTTGCTACAGGCAAATTAATCTGGAGGCGGGGCGGTAAAGGAATCGGAAAACCGGCTAGGGTCCTGCTCCATGGCTGACAACCACAACTCACAGGCACCCGAGGGCAACTACGACCCGGCGGGCAGCACCCAGATGTTCCGGGCCTTCGTCGAGGAGGCTGCGCCGGCTCGGCAGGCGGGCCCCGGGGCGCGCCAGCAGCGTCGCGCCGAGCAGGAGGCGGCCAAGTCGTCCGGCCAGGCCGTGAAGATCGGGCTGGCTCTCGCGCTCGTGCTCGTGATCGGCGCGGTCGCCTGGGTCGTCATGCGCTGAGGTCGCCCCCCGGGCCGAGGCCCTGGCCCGCGCCGAGGCCCTGGCCCGCGCTGGGATCGCGGGTCGTGGTGAGGTCGCGGGCCGCGCCGAGGGGGGCCGAAGCGGCAGCGGGCGCCGAAGGTGCCGGGCTCCGGGTGCCAGGGCGGCTCAGCTCCAGGTCGCGGTGACCTTCCGGGTGTCCACGTGCATGCCCAGCGGCACCCGCCAGGCCTCCAGGCACACCGTGTAGGTCTGCGTCTTCGATGCCCCGCCCGCGATGGGCGCGGGTAGTGCCTGGGTCGTGGTGATCGTGGCCCAGTCGATGCCGAGGGCGCCGATGACGTGCGTCGCGAAGCTGACCGTGCCCGAACGGGCGGCGGTGGTGCCGGTGTTGGTGAAGGTCACGGTGACCCGCTCGCACCGGCGGTCGGCCGTGGCGGACCGGGTCGGCGCGGACAGCGCCAGCCGGGCCGGGGTGGCGGGCGGCGCCGGAGGCGTCGTACCGGGCGGGCTCGGAGGCCCGGTGGGGCCCGTCGGGGCGGTGGGGTCGGCGGGGTTCGCCGGTGTGGCCGGGCCGCCGGGTGTGGCGGGCCCTCCTGGTGTGGCCGGCCCCCCGGCTGTACCAGGGGTGCGGCCTCCGGCGGTGGTGTCGGGAGCGCCGACGGAGCCGCTGGGCGCGGTGGCCGTCGCCCCACCCGTCATGGGGCTGCCCGCGGTACCCGATCCGGCGGGGCCGGCCTGCGTACGGCGCGGCGAGGCGGATCCGCCCGCCGCGGGCGGATCGCCGAGCTGGTGGAAATCCACGCCGTCCTGCGGGGCGACGTTCTCCCCCGCGCCCCGTTCGGGGCCCGGGGCGGCGGCGCCCACGGCGGAGAAGCCCTCGCGCGCCGGGCCGCCGCAGCCGGTGAGGCCGCCGACGGCCGTGCAGCACAGGGTGAGCAGTGCGGTGGCCGCCCGCGATCCCTTTCGCATCGCGCCAGTGTTCCTGACGGATCGTCAATTGTGAAGCGGTCGGCACCTGATCGCCTCGTGGGCGTCCCGGCGGAGGCAACGGGGTCCGCGGGCCCGCGGACCCCGCGGGCTCAGTCCCCGATGAGGCCCACGCGCAGCTGCGCGAGCGTGCGCGTCAGCAGCCGGGAGACGTGCATCTGGGAGATGCCGACCTCCTCGCCGATCTGCGACTGCGTCATGTTCGCGAAGAAGCGCAGCATGATGATCTGCCGTTCCCGGGGCGGGAGTTTGGCGAGCAGCGGCTTCAGGGACTCGCGATACTCGACCCCCTCCAGCGCGGTGTCCTCGTAGCCGAGGCGGTCCGCGAGCGAGCCTTCGCCACCTTCGTCCTCCGGGGAGGGCGAGTCGAGCGAGGAGGCCGTGTAGGCGTTTCCGACGGCGAGGCCGTCGACGACGTCCTCCTCGCTGACCCCGAGCACGGCGGCGAGTTCCGGCACGGTGGGCGAGCGGTCCAGCTTCTGTGCGAGCTCGTCGCTGGCCTTGGTCAGTGCCAGGCGCAGTTCCTGGAGCCGGCGCGGGACGCGCACGGACCAGGAGGTGTCCCTAAAGAATCGTTTGATCTCGCCCACGACGGTCGGCATGGCGAACGTCGGGAATTCCACGCCGCGTTCGCAGTCGAACCGGTCGATGGCCTTGATCAGCCCGATGGTGCCGACCTGGACGATGTCCTCCATCGGCTCGTTGCGGCTGCGGAAGCGGGCGGCGGCGTACCGCACGAGGGGCAGGTTCAGCTCGATCAGGGTGTCGCGTACGTACGCCCGTTCCGGGCTGTCCGCGTCCAGGGTGGCGAGTCGCTGGAAGAGCGAGCGGGAGAGGGTGCGGGTGTCGATGGCTTCCGAGCGTTCGGACACTGCCGGCGGAGCCACGGGCTTTACGAGCGTGAGCACCTTGGAGCTGCCCTGGTCTACGGACATGCCACCCCCTTGAGGTCGCGGACGGTCGCGTGCGGCGCGCCCGTCGGAGGAACGCAGCTTCCACCTGAATACCGGAGGCGGGGCCGCGGCAAACGCGGTTCACGCAGAATGTCACATGTCGGCAACACGCTGTAGCGCCATGTCGACATATAGCTCCGACGACAGAAGGGGGCAGAACGTGATCAGCCCGTTCTGTCGGGAAACAGGTGATTGCTGTACACCCGTTCTGATTACGCTTCGATCCTGTTTGCGGATCGCAGTCGGGCGAAGCTCCGGGCGAGCAGCCGTGAGACGTGCATCTGGGAGACGCCGAGCTCCGCACTGATCTGTGACTGCGTCAGATTGTTGTAGTACCGCAGGAGCAGGATCCGCTGCTCGCGTTCGGGCAGTTGTACGAGGAGGTGGCGGACGAGATCGCGGTGCTCGACCCCGGCCAGCTCCGGGTCCTCGTAGCCGAGCCGGTCCAGCAGCCCGGGCATGCCGTCGCCCTCCTGGGCGGCCTCCAGCGAGGTCGCGTGGTAGCTGCGCCCGGCCTCGATGCAGGACAGCACCTCGTCCTCGGTGATGCGCAGCCGTTCGGCGATCTCGGCCGTGGTCGGCGTCCGGCCGTGGAGGGTGGTGAGGTCCTCGGTGGCGGCGTTGACCTGCACCCACAGCTCGTGGAGGCGGCGCGGCACGTGGACGGTGCGGACGTTGTCGCGGAAGTAGCGTTTGATCTCGCCCACGACCGTCGGCATCGCGAAGGTCGGGAACTGCACTCCGCGGTCCGGGTCGAAGCGGTCGATGGCGTTGATCAGCCCGATGGTGCCGACCTGGACCACGTCCTCCATCGGCTCGTTGCGGCTGCGGAAGCGGGCGGCCGCGTACCGGACCAGCGGGAGGTTCGCCTCGATCAGGGCCCCGCGGACCCGGGCGTGCTCGCTGCTGCCCGGCTGGAGGTCCTTCAGCTGGCCGAACAGGACCTGGGTGAGGGCCCGGGTGTCCGCGCCCCGGCTCGCGGGTCTCGGGGCCGCAGGGAGCTCCTCGGGCGGCTGCGCCTGACGGGTCCCGGTGCGGGGTTCCTGCTGGGGTGGTACCTGGGGGTCCTGCTGGGGCGGCACTTGAGGCGCAGTACTGGCCGGCACGGTCACGCCACCCCTTCAGTCAATTCATCCGTCAAAAGCGGTCATAGCATCACAAGAGATGTGCACTGTGTGCAAGCACCGTATATCGCCGTGTTGACGGCAAGTTGGGCATATCGGGGCATTATGCCTGGTGGTGGGTACGTGAAAGCCCCCCACCCGTCGAGTGGGGGGGCCGGAAGTCCGGGAACCGCTTCGGCGTACGGGTCAGCGCACCAGTTCGGTTATGAACTCGCCGATGCCCGAGGCGGCATCCGATATCCCCTGGAAGCCTATTCCGACGATCTCGGCGGCTCGCTTCGGTTGGGTGATGATCACGAAGAGGGCGAACACGGTGAGGGCACCCGTGATGAGCTTCCTGGTGTCCACGTGCGGGCGGCCTCCCCAACCGGTCCTTGCGAGTCGGGTGAGTCTAACCGGTCAGGTTTGGGCACTCACCTGTCCTTTAAGGACCAATGACCCGGTTTTCCGGGTCTTTCGCCGGTCGGTCGGCGGTCGTGGCGGCCGCAGGATTGAGGTCAGCCCACCGGTTCTGGCAGGAAACCGGAGGGTGAGGGACAGGGCCCCACTGCGGGGTCCGGGCCGCGGGCTTCCCCCCCTGACTGCGGCCCGGGCCGGCGGGCCCGTCCTCGTCGGGGGAAGCGGCTTGTCCCCATGACGCCACTTCCCCCGTCCGAACGCGTCGAAGGCCCCGACCCCGGTCGGGGCCTTCTTCGTGTCCGCCCGCGCGGCCGCGGGCTACTGGATGGCGCCGGCCAGGTCGGTGAGGGGCTGCACCGGGGCGATCACCGGTGCCAGCTGGTTGGGCAGGTCCGCCAGCGCGTTGAGCCCGTTCGCGCCGTCGCCGACCTTTCCGACCACCTCCTGCACGGAGGCGGGCTGGGCCCCCGCGGGCATCCCGGGCGAGGGGATCGGCACGTCCGGAAGGGAGAGGGGGGAGATCGGGGCCGTGTCCGCGGACGCGGCGGGTGCGGCGAGGCCCGCGGCGGCCCCCGCGAGGGCGAAGGCGGCGAGGATGCGCTGGGTCTTGGTCATGCCGTGACAACGGCCGAGGGGGCGGGCGGTCACGCCGCTGTCCTCCGGAGGGCCGATCGGGGGCGCCCCCGCCTGTGTCCCTCCCCGTACGTATTCCGGTCGGCCCGGTGGGTGCGCCCCCCGAGCGGCCCGGAAATACACCGACGGCCTGGAAGTACGCCGAGAGCCCCGACCCTTGCGGGGCGGGGCTCTCGGTCGAAGCGGTAGTGGAGGGATTTGAACCCCCGATGGGTTGCCCCATACTCGCTTTCGAGGCGAGCTCCTTCGGCCACTCGGACACACTACCGAGATGGATCCTAGCCTAAGGAACCCCATCCGCCGAAATCGGTGGGCCCGGCGGTGTCCCGGGGGCGTTTCGGAGGCCGTCAGGAGGCCGTCCGGGGCCGGTGGGGCGAGGCTTCACAGGTCGCGGAAGAAGTCCGTCAGCTGCCGTGCGCACTCGTCGCCCAGCACGCCGCGCACCACCTCCGGCCGGTGGTTGAGCCTGCGGTCGCGGACGAGGTCCCACAGCGAGCCGGCGGCTCCGGCCTTCTCGTCGTCCGCGCCGTAGACGACCCGGGCGACGCGTGCCTGAACGAGCGCGCCCGCGCACATCACGCACGGCTCCAGGGTGACCACGAGGGTGCACCCGGGAAGCCGCCATTCCCCGAGCCGGGCGGCGGCCCGGCGCAGCGCCAGGACCTCGGCGTGCGCCGTGGGGTCGCCGCTCGCCTCGCGCTCGTTGTGTCCGGTGGCGAGGATCTCCCCGCCCGGGCCCAGCACGACGGCGCCGACCGGCACGTCGCCGGCCGGCACCGCCCGGGCGGCCTCCTGGAGCGCCAGGCGCATGGAGGTCCGCCACGGGTCCCGTACGGGATCGACGGGATCGGTGGTGTCGGTGCCGAGCACTAGCGGACGGCCTCCAGGACCTCGGTGGCGCCGAGGGACTCGGCGATCTCGGAGAGGGCGTCCCCGTCCAGTGTCATCAGCTGCTTGTTGGTCACCCCGAGGTCGTCCAGCAGCCGGGGGTCGCCGAGCGGACCGGCCGGTGCCGGCTCGGAACCGGCCCCACGCTCCCCGTCCTCGCCGGTGTCCTCGTCCGTGAACCCGGCGATGGATTCCTCCTCGCCGTCCTCGGTGCCGTCCAGGTCCAGTTCGTCGAGTTCGTCGTCCTCCTCGTCGCTGCCCAGCAGCTCTTTGGTCAGCATCGAGCCGTAGGAGCTGCGGGCGGCCGCGGCGGCGTTCGACACGAAGTACCGCGGGTCCTCCTCGCCGTCCACGCGGACGACGCCGAACCAGGCGTCCTCCTCCTCGATGAGGGCGACCACCGTGTCGTCGTCGACAGCGGCGGAACGGGCGAGATCGATCAGATCACTGAGGGACTCGACGTCGTCGAGTTCCATGTCGCTCGCTTCCCACCCGTCTTCGGTGCGCGCGAGCAGTGCGGCGAAATACACCGTGACTCTCCCACTGGTCTTAGGTGTGCCGGTTGGAGGTCCCCCCGGCCGGAGGTTGGAGCGGAACGGCCGTGCTGCTCGCCGCCCTGCCCCGCCCAATCGGCATCGTGGCAGAAACGGCGGCGTTGCGAGAGGTCTTCCGCGCTTGCGTCGTGCCGCGCCGTTCCGCGCCGCGCCCCGCCGGGCCGTGTGCGGGGCCCCTGTGCCGGGGCGTGCCGGGGTGGCGCAGGCGGCGCCGGTCGCCGGGCGGGTCGCCCGTGTCGGGCCCGGCCCAGCCGGGTGATCCGGCCGGGATCACCAGCGGAAAGTGCGCATGCGCATCTGCTGGCGCATACGGGCCGCACGGGCGCGGCGGGGCTGTACGCGATCGCGCAGCGCGCGGGCCTCCATCAGGTCGCGCAGGAACTGCGCGCGGCGCGCTCGGCGCTGCGCCGCGGTCTCCGGAGTGTCGTCGCTCGGCTGCGTGTCGGGCATCGGCCACCACCCTGGGCTGGTCGGTCGTTTCCCCCTGCACCCACCTTCCCCCGGACCGGGGGTTTGATGCCACCCCTGTGCAGGTCAGGCCTCGTCCCTGAGCGTCGGGACGATCGCGACCGGGCCGTGCGCGTGGTGGAGTACGGCATGGGCCACCGAGCCGATCTGCAGGGACATGGCGGTGCGCCTGGGGTGGTGGCGGCCGACCACCACCAGGGCCGCCGACCGGGAGGCGTCGACGAGCCGGCCCGCCGGGTCCCCGGGGACGGCGGCCTGCTCGACGGGGACGTCCGGGAAGCGCGCGCGCAGCGGCTCCAACCGCTGCGCCTGCGAGCGGAGCATCTCCCGTTCGGCCGGTACGCCGTCCCCACCGTCGGCGAGTCCCTCCGGCGGGACCACCTCGAAGGGCCGGTCGATCACCAGGGCCGGCGCGGGCGGGACGGCGTAGGCGGAGACCACCTGGACGGTGGTCCCCCGCACGGCCGCCTCCGCGAAGGCGAAGGACAGTACGTCGTCGGGGGTCTCGGCGGCGTGCAGCCCGAGCACCACGCGTCCGGCGGACGCCTCGGAGGCGGCCCCGGCATCGCGCTCGGCGTGCGGGACCACCACCACGGGGCACGGGGCGGTCGAGGCCACCGCCCTGCTGCTCGACCCGAGCAGCAGGCTGGCGAACCCGCCACGGCCCCGCGAGCCCATCACGAGCATCAGGGCGCCCGCACCGATCACCCGCAGCGCCTCGGGGACGGAGCCCTCCAGGGACTCGTACCGGACCCCGTCCGGCAGCGCGGCGCCCTCGCCGAGCACGCTCCTGACCCAGTCGTGCACCGGGTCGGGGTACTCCTGCGGTTCGGAGGCGTCGTGCAGGGACGCCCGGCGGCCCGCGTACAACTGGGCGTGATCGGGCAGTACGTGGGCGACGAGAAGCCCGGTAGCGTGCCGCAGGGCGGCGCCCCGCGCCCACTGAAGGGCCTTGAGGCTGTGCTCGGACCCGTCGACGGCTGCGATCACCGGTGCGTTGCTCACCCGTCCAGCGTGCTGGGCGTCCGGGCGGGTCGCATCCGCAGGCCGCTGCGGGCGTGGCCGCCGCTTCCGACGCGAAGGGGCCGCGTCAGCGCGTAGCCTTTTGGGTGCAGGTCGCGTCGTGCGGCCGTTTTTGCTGGTCGCAGGCTGAGTTTTGGAGGATGTTGTGCGTTTGCAGGTCGTCGATCACCCCTTGGTGGCGCACAAACTCACCACCCTGCGCGACAAGCGCACCGATTCCGCCACCTTCCGGCGGCTGGCCGATGAGCTGGTGACCCTGCTCGCCTACGAGGCCACCCGTGACGTGCGCACCGAGCAGGCCGACATCGAGACGCCGGTCGCCCCGACCACGGGCGTGAAGCTCTCGGCCCCCCGGCCGCTGATCGTCCCGATCCTGCGGGCGGGCCTGGGCATGCTGGACGGCATGGTGCGGCTGCTGCCGACCGCCGAGGTGGGCTTCATGGGCATGGTCCGCAACGAGGAGACGCTGGAGGCCTCCACGTACGCGACCCGCATGCCGGAGGACCTCTCCGGTCGCCAGGTCTACGTCGTGGACCCGATGCTCGCCACCGGCGGCACGCTCGTCGCGGCGATCCAGGAACTGATCAAGCGTGGCGCCGACGACGTCACGGCCGTGGTGCTGCTGGCCGCGCCCGAGGGCGTCGAGGTCATGGAGCGCGACCTGGCGGGCACGCCGGTGACGGTCGTGACGGCCGCGGTGGACGAGCGGCTCAACGAGCACGGCTACATCGTGCCGGGCCTGGGCGACGCCGGTGACCGGATGTACGGCTCGGCGGAGTAGCCGCCCGGGCGGTCCGGCCGCCCCATCGGGGTCGCCGGACCGTGTGCCCGGCGGCTCAGCAGTTCTTGGCGGGCGCGGGCGCGGGGTTGGCCAGGAGGGCCAGCGCCTTGTCCGCGTCCTCCTTCGTGCTGAGCTGTTGGAAGGCGTCGCCCAGGATCAGGTCGACGTCCGCGGTCTCACGGGTGTCGGTCTGCTGGGTGGTGCCGGGGAGCTGGGTGCCGAGCACGGCGAAGACGGCCTTGTCGGTCGTCGGGGAGCCCAGCAGTATCCCGGTCCCGGGGACCTTCTTGTCGAAGTCGGCCGGGGCGTTGCCGACGGTGCCGACGAGGAAGCCGCGTTTGGCCAGTTCGTCACCGACGGCCTTGGCCAGACCCGCCCGCTGGGTCGCGTTGAAGACGTTGACCGTGATCGTGCCGGGCTGGGGGAGTACCACCGCCGGACCTGCGGGTGCGGACGCCGTGGCGGCGGCCGCCGGGGCGCCGCCCTTGGCCGCTGCCTCGGGCGATTTCGTCGGGCAGTCCTTGGCACCGGCAGCCGTGTTCCGCTTGGGCCCGTCGCCGCGGAACACGCCGATGAGCTGCAGTGCCCCGTAGCCGACCAGGGCAAGCGCGAGGGCCGAGCCGAGCACGGCGAGGACGATCCGGCGTCGGCTCCGCTTACGGCTCATGCGGGGGTAGGCGGTCCCCGTGACGCGGTACTTTCCGCCCATGCCGGGGGGAGTGAGCATGCTCATGGGCGCAGCGTAGTGCGACCTGGTGGTGATGCCTACTAAATGATCTGCTGATAGGTCAATGGCGACCCGAAAGGCGCAATCCGCGCGAAGCGTCAGTCCATCTCCAGGACGCGGGCGTGCAGCACCTGACGCTGCTGCAGAGCCGCGCGCACGGCGCGGTGCAGCCCGTCCTCCAGATAGAGGTCGCCCTGCCACTTCACGACATGGGCGAACAGGTCGCCGTAGAAGGTGGAGTCCTCGGCGAGCAGCGTTTCGAGGTCCAGCTGGCCCTTGGTCGTCACGAGCTGGTCGAGCCGGACCGGGCGCGGCGCGACGTCCGCCCACTGCCGGGTGGTTTCCCTGCCGTGGTCGGGGTACGGCCGCCCGCTTCCGATGCGCTTGAAGATCACACGGAAAGCCTACCGGGCCCGTGCCTGCGGGCGCAGCCTCGCAAGGGTGGTGCAAAAGTGACGAAGAGTGCTATTTCGGGAGTGATCCATGGGTGAGAGCACCGACGCCACCACCGTCGCGGACCCGACGGGCCCGGCCGGACAGATCGCCGCCGGGTACGCCTTCACCGGACCCGCGCTCGATCTGGGCGCCCTCCTCTGGGACGGCGCGTGCCTGCCCGATCACCGGATCCGCATTTGCCTGTCGATGCTCAACCGGCACGGGCTGGTCGCCGGCGCCACCGGCACCGGCAAGACCAAGACGCTCCAGCTCGTCGCCGAGCAGCTGTCGGCGCACGGGGTCCCCGTCTTCCTCGCCGACGTCAAGGGCGACGTCTCGGGGATCACCGCACCCGGTACGCGCGGCGAGCGGATCGACGAGCGGGCCCGGGACGTGGCCCAGAGCTGGGAGCCCACCGGCTACCCGGGCGAGTTCTACTCGCTGGGTGGGATCGGCCCCGGCATCCCGGTCAGGTCGACCGTCACCGCCTTCGGCCCGGTGCTGTTGGCGAAGGTGCTCCGGCTCAACCAGACCCAGGAGCAATCCCTCGGCCTGATCTTCCACTACGCCGACACCAAGGGCTTGGAGCTGATCGACCTCAAGGACCTGCGCGCGGTCGTCGCCTTCCTCGTGTCCGACCGGGGAAAGGCGGAGCTCAAGGGCATCGGCGGACTGTCCACGGCGACTGCCGGGGTGATCCTGCGGGCGCTGACCGCCTTCGAGGCGCAGGGGGCCGCGGAGTTCTTCGGCGAGCCCGCGTTCGACACGGGCGAGTTCCTGCGCACGGCCGCCGACGGCCGCGGGGTGGTCTCCGTCCTGGAACTCCCCGCGGTCCAGGACCGGCCGCAGCTCTTCTCCACCTTCCTGATGTGGCTGCTCGCCGACCTGTACACCGACCTGCCGGAGGTCGGCGACCTGGACAAGCCCAAGCTCGTCTTCTTCTTCGACGAGGCCCATCTGCTCTTCGGCGGGGCCTCGAAGGCATTCCTGGAGTCGGTCACCCAGACCGTCCGGCTGATCCGCTCCAAGGGCGTCGGCGTCTTCTTCGTGACGCAGACCCCCAAGGACGTGCCGGCCGACGTGCTCGCCCAGCTCGGCAACCGCGTGCAGCACGCCCTGCGCGCCTTCACCCCCGACGACGCCAAGGCGCTGAAGGCGGCCGCGAAGACCTTCCCGTACTCCGCCTACGACCTGGAGAAGCTGCTCACCGGGCTGGGCACCGGCGAGGCCGTGGTCACCGTGCTCGGCGAGAACGGCGCCCCCACCCCGGTCGCGGCGACCCGGCTGCGCGCCCCGCAGTCCCTGATGGCACCGATCGCGGCGGCCGACCTGGAGCAGGCCGCGAAGGCCTCGCCGCTCTGGTCGCGCTACGCCCAGCCGGTCGACCGCGAGTCGGCGTACGAGAGGATCAGCGCCGAACAGGCCGCCGCGGAGGCCCGGGCGGAGGCGGCCGCCGCGGCCGCCGCGGCCGAGAAGGAGTCCGAGGCGGCGCGGAAGGAGGCCGCGAGGGCGGCCGGCCGGGGTGCTCCGAAGGCGGCCCGCTCCCCGGCCGAGCAGGTCCTGGGCAGCGGGCTGTTCCGGTCGCTCGCCCGGTCGATCGGAACCCAGCTGGGTCGGGAGATCTCGCGCTCCGTCTTCGGTACGGCGCGCAGGCGTCGATGACGCGGTGACAGACTCGGGGCATGCGGACCGAACTCACCGACACCACGTCCAGCAAGGTCAATCGGGCCCTGCTCGCAGCACGACGGGCGATAGGCAGCCCCACCATGGGGCTGGTGCTGACGCTCGTCGTCGTCACCGACGAGGAGAACGCCTACGACGCCGTACGTGCGGCCTCCGAGGCCTCGCACGAGCACCCGTGCCGCATCATCGCGGTCATCAAGCGGGTCTCGCGCGGCCCGCACAAGCTCCGCGCGAGTCGGGTGGACGCCGAACTCCGGGTCGGGTCGGACGCCGGGGCCGGGGAGCTCGTGGTGCTGCGCCTGCACGGGGCGCTGACCGAGCAGGCCGGATCGGTCGTGCTGCCGCTGCTGGTGCCGGACGCGCCGGTGGTGGCCTGGTGGCCGGCCGATGCCCCCGCCGACCTGGCGCGCGACCCGTTGGGCGCGCTCGCGCAGCGCCGGATCACGGACGCGGCCGCCGCCTTCGACCCGGTGGGCGTGCTCGACGAGCGGGCCGCCGGCTACCAGCCGGGCGACACCGACCTGGCCTGGACCCGGCTCACGCCGTGGCGGGCGCTGCTGGCCGCGGCCCTGGACCAGACTCCGCTGCCGGTGACCGGGGCGGCGGTGGAGAGCGAACCCGACAACGCGAGCGCCGAGCTGCTGGCGCGCTGGTTGGAGGACCGGCTCGGCGTGCCGGTGGACCGGATCGCCACGGACGGCCCCGTCATCACCGGGGTGGTGCTGCACACCACGGGCGGGGACATCCGGGTGGACCGGCCCGCTGGTGCGCTCGCCACCCTGATCCTGCCGGGGAGCCCCGACCGCAGGGTGGCCCTGAAGATCCGCAGCGGCGCCGAACTGATCGCGGAGGAACTGCGCCGCCTCGACGCGGACGTGGTCTACGGCTCCGCGCTGCGGCGGCGGCCGCTCCAGGCGGGGCTCTCGGCATAGTGGTTGTCGTAGGCCGCCGAGCTGTCCTTGATGTCCTGCACGGTGGCCTCGCCCGCGTGGACCCGGCCGAGGAGCCGGTAGTAGTCGAAGCGGCCCATGCCGGGGGTGAAGCCGACGAAGACGCTCGCCGTGTGGCCGGGGGCGGGGGCGAAGGCGTGCTTCACCCCCGGCGGAATCGCGATGAAGTCGCCGGCGCCCAGGGTCTGGACCTCGTCGCCGACGAGGACGTCGAGGCGCCCCGCGGTGACGTGGAAGAACTCGGTGGCCCTGGTGTGGAAGTGCACCGGGGCGCCCGCCGCGCCCTCCTCGAAGGCGGCGGTGTTGCAGGTGAGCTCGGCGGTGTCGGTCAGCAGCGTGATGAGGCTGCCGGGGGCGTCCTGGACGGCCTCGGCGGTGGCGGCGCGGGTCGCGATCTGTGTCATGCCTCCACGCTACGGACCCGACCGACCGGCAGCAGGGGCCAATCGGGACCCCGTGCGGCCGGTCAATCCGGGCCGGTCCCCCGCCCCGGGCCCGGCCGACCCTGACCGGGGCCGGAGCGGTCACGGCGGCCGGGACGGGTCAGGAGCCGCCCTCGGTCTTGGCGGCCTCGGTGGCCTTGGCGGTCTTCGCGGTCTTCGCGGCCTTGGCGGCGGCCTTCATCTCCTGCTTGTGCGCCCGCACCTTGGCCAGGGACTCGGGCCCGGTGATGTCGGCTGCCGAACGGTAGACGTTCGCCCGGCCGTAGCCACCCGCCGCCTCCCGCCATCCCGTCGGCCGCACCCCGAACCGCTTGCCCAGCAAGGCGAGGAAGATCTGCGCCTTCTGCTCCCCGAAGCCCGGCAGCGCCTTGAGCCTCCCCAGCAGCTCCTGCCCCGTCGCCGCGTCGGCCCAGACGGCCTCGGCGTCTCCGCCGTAGTGCTCCACCAGGTACGCGCACAGCTGCTGGATCCGCGTGGCCATCGACCCCGGGTACCGGTGCACGGCGGGCTTCTCCGAGAGCAGGGCGGCGAAGGCCTCCGGGTCGTAGGCGGCGATCGCGTGCGCGTCCAGGTCGTCGGAGCCGAGCCGCTGGGCGATCGTCCAGGGCCCGGAGAACGCCCACTCCATCGGCACCTGCTGGTCCAGCAGCATTCCGACGAGTGCGGCGAGCGGGCTCCGGCCGAGCAGCGCGTCGGCGTCGGGCTGCTGTGCCAGCCGGATGGTGATGTCCTTGTCCATGGCTCCAGCGTCCCGCGCGGGCGCGCTCCCCGCGCGGTCGGCACACCACGCGCCTAGCGTGAGTACGACGACAGCAAGGAACGAGTCGAGGAGTCGATCGATCATGCTTGAGTTCCCCGAAGGCGCGCCGTGCTGGGTGGACGCGATGTTCAGGGACGTGGAGGGTGCCAAGACCTTCTACGGCGACGTGCTCGGCTGGACCTTCGGCGAGTCCAGCAGCGAGTACGGCAACTACACGCAGGCCTACTCGGACGGCAAGGCCGTCGCGGCCGTCGTACCGCCGATGCCCGGGGTGGACGCCCCCTCGCAGTGGTGCCTGTATTTCGCCTCCCCCGACGCGGCGGCCACGGCCGGGAAGGTGACGGAGAACGGCGGCGAGGTCCTGATGGGGCCGATGCAGGTCGGCCCCTTCGGCACGATGCTGATCGCGAAGGAGCCGAGCGGCGCCGTCTTCGGCGTCTGGCAGCCCGGCGACCACCGGGGCTTCGAGAAGGCGGGCGAGGCGGGTTCCTACGCCTGGGCGGAGGTCTTCACCAGGGAGCCGGACAAGCCGGACGCCTTCCTGACGAAGGTCTTCCCGTACAGCGCCCAGCAGATGGACCCCGGCGACGACCCGGAGACGGCCGACATGGACTTCAAGGTCTTCAACGTCGGCGACCCGGGACGGCCGGTGCTGGGCCGGATGAAGATGGGCGACGACTTCCCCCCGGAGGTGCCGCCGTACATCCAGGTCTACTTCGGGGTCCCGGACTGCGACGAGGCGGTGTCGAAGACGCAGAAGCACGGCGGGAAGCTGCACTTCGGGCCGATGGACAGCCCCTTCGGCCGGTTCGCGGCGGTCTCCGACCCGCAGGGCGCCGCCTTCGCGGTGATCGACATGTCGACGACGGTCGGGGAGATGCCGACCTTCGGCTGATCCCGGGCACCGGCCCCGCCGGACGGAACACGGGGGCAGCCCTGCCGATCGGCTGCCCCCGCACACCCGTCAGGGCTGTGGCAGCGTCACCTTCTCGGGGCCGCAGCCGATGCGTTCGGACTCCGCCTCGACGTAGGCGGGCATCAGGGCGCGCAGGGGGGCGAAGCCGGCCTTACCCATCGTGTCCTTCTGCTCCATCATGAAGATCACGTATCCGCTCTGGCAGCGGGCCCGGTACACGGCCCGGGTCACGTTGAGCGATCCGTGCCCGTTGGAGCCCTTGAAGGACGTCCCTCCCTTGAGGACGTCCTGGGAGAAGACGTCCGCCAGCGCCGGGTCCGTGACGGTGGTCAGCCGCAGCACGGCCCTGGGGTAGTCGGGGGCCGATTCGCAGATCCGGGCGGGGGTGCCCGCTCCGCTGATCCGGGTGCGTGCCAGGCTCTCGCGGTACTCCGCCGGGAGGGTGAGTCCCTTGATGCCGCAGAAGGCGTCCGGCCCGGTGTCCTGCCAGGTGACGACCTCCTTCGGCAGGTCGGGCGACCGGTAGGCCCCGGAGCAGCCGAAATCGCGGATGACTCCGTTGGCCGCGTCCACCACGGCGTGGGCCAGCGCGGCGCGGTCCTCCCGCTCGTCTTCGGGCGAGATCTCCAGGCCGGCCGAGCCCATGCCGACATCGACCACGACCGGCCCCTCGAACGCGGACGGCCTGCCGGTGCACGACTGGGGGATCGCCAGCCAGGCGCGGGAGGAGGAAGTCATTCCGGGCAGGCCCTCGCCCAGGGACACCATGCCGGCCGCGAGGAACTCCTCGGGCCACTGCCGAGCGTCGCTTCCGGTCAGTCCGTCCAGCTTGTGCACCCGTACGGTCAGCTGCCTTTTGACCTGATCGCCCTTGTAACTGGTGATGCGGCACTGGCCGTGGACCAGGCCGCGGCCGCGCGAGTCGGGTTGCAGTTTCTGCTCCTCGACCTCGGTCCGGCGGTCACCGAAGAGCGCGGACATCGTCGAGTCGCTCAGCGAGTCCCAGCACGGCGCGGGGCCGAGCAGCGGGAGGGTACCGGTCTGCCAGGCCACCGTGCCGGCACCGAGCAGGGCACCGGCGAGGACGCCGGCCGCCGTCGCGCGTACCGTACGGCTCCGCAGCAGCCGGCGCACCGCCGAGGGCGGGGCGGGCTCCGGGGCGGGGATCCGGTCCGGGCCTCCGACGAAGGCCGCCACCGCCGACGGCGCCGCTGTCGGCGTCGCCGTTCCCTCGTCGCCGGCCGCGGTGTTCTCGTCCGATCCGAGTCCGTTCACGTTCGCGCTCACGCGTTCTCTCCTGCCGTGCATCCGATGCGCCCGCTGACGGACTTGACGAAGTTCGCGAACACCTGCTCGCCGCCGGGGACGGCCCGGCCGGCCAGCGCGGGGCCGATGTTCCCGTAGAACACCGTCGGCCGTCCGTCACAGGTGGCCCGTACGAGGCCGTGGCCGGCGCCCTCCGGAAGCCCGTCGAAGAGGGTCGCCATCCGCGGCTCGGACGCCATCACGAACTGGGCGGCCGGCTCTTCGGGTACGCCGCGCACGCGCGACACCACCGAGCACGTGTGGAGGTGTGCGGCGACCACACCGATCCGCTGGCGGTAGGTGGACTCCTTCCCGAATTCGAAGGTCACCCCGGGAATCCGGCACAGAGGAGTCGAGGCCCCGTCCTCCTCCTCGGCGGTGACCGCCATGGGCGACGTCGAGCGCAGCGGTTTGTCGGGCTTGCACCCCGCCTTCGCCATGGTGGTGTCGGCCGCGTCCAGCAGCATCCGTGCCACATCCATGCGGCTGCCGATGGCGAAGGGCATGGCCTTCTTGCCGAGATGGCCGTCGCCCCAGCCCTCGCTGCGCAGCGTGACCACGGACGGCCTGCCGGACACGTCGCAGGCTTCGGGAAGCACGAGCATGGCCCGGTCGCCGGCGACCAGCCCGCTCAGACCGTCCGGCAGCGGCGAGGCGGAACCGTCGAAGAAGTGGGCCAGCCACGCCCGGCGTTCCTCGGCCGCGGCAGGGAGGGGCCCGTATGCCAGGGTGACGCGCTCGTCGAAGTTCAGCGGGTCGTCCGAGTCGTCGTCGGCGACGGACGAGGAGATGGTGACCGTGCAGGTGGCGTTCGGTGCGGTGGCCGAGGGCGGAGCCGACTCCTCTGCCCGCCGCTCGGATTCGGACTTCCCCAGCGCCTTCTCGCCGAGGAAGTCCGGACCGCTGTCCTCCTGCCATGCTCCCCAGCAGTAGCTCGCCCGGAAGGGCCAACTGCCGGTTGCACTGGCACCGTAGAGGCAGGCACCCGCGACGAGCACCGCCGCGCCTGCCGCGATGCCGGCGGCCCTTCGCCGTCCGATACCGATACCGATACCCATGTCATTCCCCCGTGTGAACCCGCGTGGATCAGAACAAACGCACTGATGGTAATTTCCGGCGCGGCAGAGCAGTTGAGGGCCCCCGGCCGGCAGCGGTTCGGCGGCGGAGCGCAGGGTGTGGGCTGCCGACCTGCCCGCGGGCCGGCCGGCTCCGTGGGCGAAGAGGCTCAGTGGTCGAAGAGGCTCTTGCGGGCCAACTGCTCCGCCTCCATGGCCGCGATGGCGTCACGGCAGGCGTTGGCGAACTTCCAGAAGTCCGCGTTGGCGGTGGCCGCACGGTTGCTCGCACCGGAGAAGGTGCCGAAGAGGCTCCGGCGGAGCTCCGTGGTCATCTCCAGCTGGCCGCCGCCCTCGCCCGTCAGGGTGCGGTTGCAGATGTTCGCCGGGAGGTCGCCGTTGAGGTCCTCCGGGTCGTTGCCGAGCACCTGGAAGCCGGCGTTGCCCAGCTTCGCGGACAGCAGTTGGCGGAAGCGGGTGTTGAGCCCGCCGACCACGACCGCCTCGGGCCGGATGGTGGGAGCGCCGGCTTGCGCTGCGGTGCAGCCGTGCAGGCTGAGGACGTTGGCGCTGCCGGCGGCCATGGAACGGGCGACCGGGTCGTCGCAGTGCGAGGCGGTGACGTGCAGCTCGCCGTTGTTGGAGGGGCGCATGCCTTCGAGCATCCAGTAGTCGTACACCGGGGCGCCCGCCGTCACGGGGGCGAGCGTGTCGGGCCGGTAGCCCGCTATGCCCAGGCAGAGTTCGGACGTGCCCATCTCGATTCCGCCGCCGTGGATGGCCAGCACGGTGGTCAGACGGGGGCGGGGCGTGGTGGCCCTGTCGTGGTCGGAGACCTCGTGCCGCTTGAAGCGGCGGGCGAAGTCCTCGCCCTCGACCGTCTTCGCGTACAGGTCCGAGTTCGAGTTGTACGTGTCGCCTCCGGCGGCGGCGGCCGGAGTCGCGGTGAGTCCGGTCAGCAGCGGGCCGCCCGCGGCTGCCGCCACGAGGGAGGTGAGGACGGTCCTGCGACTGGTGTGGGACTGGGACATCGTTGTTCCTTCGGTCTGTGCGGGCCGGTCCACGGACGGGCACCACGCCGGATCGTTGGCACGGAACCGGGAAGGACCGCATGCCACACGATGGCGTGACCGAACAGTCGGATCCCCCCATCCGATGGCCCGAACCTTAGCGGGTGTCGGACGGGACGGGCATGCGGGCTATCCGTCCACCAGCTCTCACGCCGCTGGTCGGAGGTGCCTGCGTCCACTCAGGCGGGCGGCCCGGACCGGGAGTTCGCCGGCAGTGTCCTCGTCATCTCCCGGGAGTTGCGCCAGGCATCGGACGGACCCGGTTCGGCGCGTACCGCGCGGGAACCGCTTCGTGGGGGGTCTGCGTCCGGGCGCGGGGTGCCGTGGAAGACCTGGCTGGTGTGCCAGGAGCGGTGGTGCGCCGCCACGGGGCGGACGCCCGGCTGCGGGCCGATGAGTGGACGGCCCGCGAGTGCTATGACGTGCGCGCGGGCGGCGGGGCTGTGTCCGATGAAGCGCTGCGAGACGAGGATGCGGTGGCCGTCGCCGACCCCGAGGACGCCCTTGTCGAAGAGCTTGTGGTGCAGCGCGCACAGGCACAGGCCGTTGTCGACCTCGTCGGGGCCGTCGAACGCCCACCAGCGCACGTGCGCGGCCTCCAGCCCGACCGGAACCGTCCCGATCCGCCCGTCGTAGCCGCAGAAGGCGCACTGGTACTCGTAGGCCGTCAGCACCAGCTCCCGCATCCGCCGGTCCCTTTGCCGCCGCGCCGGAGACAGCACTCCGGTCTCCGCCGGCTCCGGCTCCAGGCCGATCGCTTCGCACAGTTCGCCGTGCAGGGAGGGCGGGAAGTGCAGGTCGAGCAGTACGCGCGCCATCCGGCCCAGCAGTGACGGCTCCCGCCGCAGTGCCGCCCGCAGTTCCGGCGCCAGCCGCCCGACCGCCCCGGCCGCCCGCAGCTCCCGCACCGCTGGTCCGGGGCTGCCGGGCCCGCGGTCGGTGCGGACCTCCCACACGCCGTCGCCGGCCAGGTGGTGGAAGGGGTAGGCGGGCGTCGTCCTGTGGGGCGGGCCGTACTCGGCCAGCAGCCGCTTCAGGTCCTCCTCCACCGCGCTGTAGAGCAGTCCGCCGTCGGCATCCTGCTGGAACCTGCCGAGGGCGTAGAGGAGGAGCAGCGGTTTGTGGGGAGCGCGCGCCCCGCCTCTGGTCCACTGCCTCAGCGTCGCGGTCCGCTCCAGCCAGTCCATGACCGGCGATCGTAGTGGCGCCGCGGCGAGAAGCCCGAAGCGAGCGGGATCGGAGAAGAGCCCGTCACGAGGCCGCGGCGGTGGGGTGGTTGCCGATCGCGGCGTGCACCCGTTGGCCCCGACGCTCGCCGCTCCCCAAGGAGCCTGGTGCGCCGCGAGAAATGTCGTGAATGTGGCAAGTGAATGAGGCCGAAACTGAGATCAGGACATGCAGAAGACCCCGGCCGCTAGAGCGGTCCGGGGTCTTCGTTTCGCCTGTTCAGGCAACTGCGGAGGATACGAGATGCGAACTCGTGAGGGGTTGCCCCCCCCACACGCTTTCCCACTGTGCGTACGGGTGTCCGGCTGGAGTCGTACTCGTCCTGACCTGCGGCGAAGCGGTGTGATGGCCTCGGTCCGGATGGCCCTGGACGAAGGCGAATGCAACCAGAACCGCAACCACTGCCCGACTACTTGCGGCTCTCCGGGCCGTACCACTGGAGGGGTTGGCCGGTGACCGCGGCGATGCACTCGAAGTCGTGGTCACGGTGCAGGAGGGTGAGGCCCTGCAACTCGGCGGTTGCGGCGACGACGAGATCGACTGCACCAGCGCTGCGGTGCTTGCCCTGTTTCGTGAGGGCCTCCTGTACCTGCCAGGCCCGGTCATAGGCCCGGTCGTCGACCGGGACCCAGCCGAAGATCAGCCGGACGTCCTCGATGCCCCGCGCTCTGTCGGCGGCCGATCGGGCGCTGTAGAAGAACTCCAGCTCCGTGATGGGGCATGTGGCGATCAGGCCGGCTGCTGCTGCCTGGTCCCAGCCGTACTGCTCCGCGTCGCCCCGCAGGAAGCGGGCGAGGGCGCTGGTGTCCATCAGGTAGAGAGCAGCGTTCACCGTCGGTAGTTCCTCTTTTCCTCGAACAGCGTCAGGTCGAACGCGCCTTCGTCGGCCGCGGCGCGCAGGCGGGTCAAGGCCAGCGCGCGCCGCCTGTTCTCCAGTACCTCGCGCAGGGCCGTGTTGACCGTCTCCTTCTTGGTACTGGTCCCCAGAGCCTTGGCCACGTCCGCGACCAGCTCGTCATCGAGGTCGATCACCGTGCGACTCATGGTACACCTCCTTGATATCAAGTATGGAGAAAACTATACCTCTCATAGGTCATCGCTGCGCCGTGTTCTCTTCCTCGTGGCTGCCGGGTGTCCACGGCAGGCTCGGGTGGAGGTTCCGGAGGGGTGAACGGGCCGCACTCCGTCAGGGTGGGGGTGGTGTCGGAATCTGCTCGGTGCGGGAGGGGCATCCGGATGCTCGTTGGCCGGGCATGAGGTGAAGCGCTCTCGACTCGGTGTGAGGCTATCGACATGCACCTTATGTCGGATATAAACGCAACCAGAACTGCAACCAGAGCATGCCGAAGATCCGGACCGCATTCGGCGGTCCGGATCTTCGTTTCGCCTGTTCAGGCGACTGCGGAGGATGCGAGATGCGAACTCGTGAGGGGTTGCCCCCCACACGCTTTCCAAATGTTCGCACGGGGGTCCGGCGGGGGCCGTGGGCGTCCTGACCTGCGGCGGAACGTTCGGTCCAGACCCGTCCGAACACTCTCGGACGGAGGCGAATGAGACCAGGACTGAGACCAGCCTGCCCCGGCTGCCGGTGATCACTGAGAGACGGACGAAGCCGGTCAGGTGGGTGAGGAATCCCGGCCTTGGAGCGCGTGCCCCGCGATTGCGGCGATCTGTTTGACCTGCTCTCGCAGCTGGACGAGTTCTGCGGTCTGTTGCCGTCCTGCCACGGTCTCGGACAGGGCGGCGATGACGGTTTCCTCGTGGTCGCCGGTGCCGAGCACCTGGGCGGAACGGCGGAGCAGGGCGGCGTTCACGCTGACCGAGTGGTTCGACTCCGGTGCCGACGGGGTGGTGGGCTCAGGGACCTGCCTGGCCTTGCGGAAGGATGCGGATGCTGCCGGAACAGGCGTGGGTTCGGCCGTCGGCGGGGGTTCGAACGCAACAGTGTCGGGGCTGCCGAGCACCGTGACCGCTGGCTTTCGGTAGCAGACGCCTCTCCCCGCCTTGGTCGTGTAGACGACGAGCTCCAGGGTGAGGTCACAGACGGCCGGGCCGTTGACCCGTTCCAGCGCGTCCGTCAGGTCGGAGAGCTGCGCGGCCATCTGCCACGAGTGCGTCATGAAGTGGAATGCGCCGAGCCCGGGTGCCGCTGCGATCCGGAAGGTGATGTCGACGCAGGGCATCGGGCCGCGCCCGTGCCGGGCTGCCAGCTTCCTGTCCTCAAGCAGTGGAGGGCAGCCGCAGGGCTGGCCCTTCTTCTCTTCCGGTGACAGGAGCTCCACGCCGTTGCAATCGTGGATGATGCCCGTACGGCCCCGGAGGACCATGTGTGCCGCCACCGCCTCGGGCCCGTTCATGAGAACGCGTACGCTCTCGCGGCTCGTCAGCACTTCGTAGGCAAGACCAGCCCCTCCTGTCCCTTCGTTCGGTTGAGGTTCGCCACCCAGGAGGTGGGCGACACGGGCGGCCACATCAGCATCGTCGGTGGTGACACGCCAGGCATCCAGAGCCTGGGGCAGCCCATCGGATATCCGCCCCGTGTGGAAGCGTCCGGCTCGGGCGGCTGAGCCAAACGGGCATCGCTGTCGCCGGCAGGCAGCGGCTGCCGCATCGCTGGCGCTGACTCGGCGGATGAGTCCCGTCGAAGCTCGGATTCGGGTCGTTTCCGACCCTCTCCAGGGCCGTCCGGCCTAGGGTGGTCTTCAGGCATGGGCCCGTGGAACACAGCGTGGAGGAGCCGATCATGAGCACTGCCCCGAATCTGCCACTCCCGCCGCGCAGACCCGAGGAGTCCCATCCTCAGTCCCATCCGCTACGGACGATCCGGGAGATCCGGGAGTCTCTGCCCGAGCACCAGCTCGGGCACTTCGATGCCGAGCTGGCCGACACGGACATCGATGCCTTGCCCGACATGCTTCACCGCTGGGCGACGCTGGGTAGCGACGGATTCCTTGAGCGGCTTACGGCGGCACCCTTCGAGGGTCTGGAGTTCGGCCGGCGGTCCTACGACGATGCGGCGGACGGCGAGTGATCTTTCTGCTCGACATCAATGTGGTCGCGGAGATCACCACCCGGCCGAAGCCCGCCCCGGCCGTCGTCGCCTGGGCTCGCTCGGTTCCGTCTCCTGCCCTCTACCTGAGCGTCATCACGGTCGCGGAGATCGAAGCAGGCATTGAGGGAACACCTGATCCGGTGCGGGGTACGGCTTTCGAGCGGGCGCTCACAGACATCCGAGATTCAGTACCGCGACCGGATCGCCGCCGTCGGCGAGCGGGAGGCACTCGCCTACCTCGCTCTTCACCGGAGGCTCAAGAGTGCCGGAACCAGCATCGATCCCCCTGATGCGCTGATCGCCGCCACCGCCCTGGCGAACGGCTGGACGCTGGTGAGCCGCAACATCAAGCATCTGGCGCGATCAGGCGCACTCCTGCTGAACCCTTGGGAGTACGAGGGGTAGATCATCCAGCCTGGAATGTGGCGAACTATCCGCTTTACGTCAAATAAATGAGACCAGAACTGAGACCGCGGAACGACGAAGGACCCGGCCGCTGAGCGGTCGGGTCCTTCGTTTGCCCTGGTGGGCGAGTGCGGAGGATACGAGATTCGAACTCGTGAGGGGTTGCCCCCAACACGCTTTCCAAGCGTGCGCCCTAGGCCTCTAGGCGAATCCTCCGCCGCAAACAATACAAGACGTGGAGGGGTGCTCGCGAACGTGATCGTTCGGAGGGGATCCGGCGGGGTCGGCTCGGGGGGTGGGGGCGCGGGCGGGGTCGATACCGGGGGCGTGGATCCGCTAGGGTGGGGCCCAGCCCCTCACGTGGCGCTATCTCACCCAACTCCCCCAGGGCCGGAAGGCAGCAAGGGTAAGTGGGCTCTGGCGGGTGCGTGGGGGGCGCTTTGCGTTCCGGAGGCCTGCGCGGCGCCGGCGGGCCGCCGCTGTCGGTGGGCCCGGATAACCTCGTAGACGTGTCGTCCCTTGCGCTGTACCGCCGCTACCGCCCGGAATCGTTCGCCGAGGTCATCGGTCAGGAGCATGTCACCGCGCCCCTGATGCAGGCCCTGCGGAACAACCGGGTCAATCACGCGTACCTGTTCAGCGGGCCGCGCGGGTGTGGAAAGACCACCAGCGCGCGCATCCTCGCCCGGTGCCTGAACTGTGAGCAGGGCCCCACCCCTACCCCCTGCGGGGAGTGCCAGTCCTGCCGCGACCTCGCCAGGAACGGCCCGGGGTCCATCGACGTCATCGAGATCGACGCCGCCTCGCACGGTGGTGTGGACGACGCCCGCGACCTGCGTGAGAAGGCCTTCTTCGGGCCCGCGTCCAGTCGCTACAAGATCTACATCATCGACGAGGCCCACATGGTGACCTCGGCGGGCTTCAACGCCCTGCTGAAGGTGGTCGAGGAGCCGCCGGAGCACCTCAAGTTCATCTTCGCCACCACCGAGCCGGAGAAGGTGATCGGGACCATCCGGTCCAGGACCCACCACTACCCGTTCCGTCTCGTGCCGCCCGGCACCCTCCGGGAGTACCTGGGTGAGGTCTGCGGCCGTGAGGGCGCTCGGGTCGAGGACGGCGTGCTGCCGCTCGTCGTGCGCGCCGGCGCCGGGTCCGTGCGTGACTCGATGTCCGTCATGGACCAGCTCCTCGCCGGCGCGGGCGAGGAGGGTGTGACATACGCCATGGCCACCTCGCTTCTCGGTTACACCGAGGGCTCGCTCCTCGACTCCGTCGTCGACGCCTTCGCGTCCGGGGACGGCGCGGCCGCGTTCGAGGTCGTCGACCGGGTCGTCGAGGGCGGGAACGACCCGCGCCGCTTCGTCGCCGACCTGCTGGAGCGGTTGCGTGACCTGGTCATCCTCGCCGCCGTGCCCGACGCCGGGGAGAAGGGGCTGATCGACGCCCCCGCCGATGTCGTGGAGCGGATGCAGGCCCAGGCGTCCGTGTTCGGTGCCGCCGAGCTCTCGCGCGCCGCGGACCTGGTCAACGCGGGCCTCACCGAGATGCGGGGCGCGACCTCGCCGCGGCTGCAGTTGGAGCTGATCTGCGCCCGGGTGCTGCTTCCCGCCGCCTTCGACGACGAGCGGTCCTTCCAGGCCCGCCTGGACCGCCTGGAGCGCGGCGGGGCCGCCGCCTTCGCCGCCGGGCCGCCCGCCATGGGCTACGTACCCGGGCCCGAGGCGCATGCCATGGCCCCGGCCGGTCCGGGCGGGGGTCCCGCGGCCGCCCGGGCCGCCGCCCGGACCCCGGCCGCGGCTCCGGCTCAGGCCCCTGCCCCGGCTCCGGCCCAGGCGCCCGCCCCCGTTCCGGCTCCCGCCCCGGTGCACCAGGAGGCCGCGCCGCCCACCCCGTCCGCCGCTCCCGCGCAGCCCGCCCCCGGGGCGTGGCCCGGAGCCGCGCAGCCCGGGAGCGGAGCCCCGGCCGCCCGGCCCGCCGCCGCGGCTCCCGCCCCCGGCGCCTGGCCGAGCGCGGCCGCGGCCGGCCAGGGCGCGCCCGCACCTGGTCACGTTCCGGCCGCCCCGGCGCCCGCACCCGCCGCCGCGGCGCCCGCCGCGCCCGTCCCCTCCCCCGGCATGGCCGCCGGTGCCGGACAGGTCCAGGCGATGTGGCCCGCCGTCCTGGACGCCGTAAAGAACCGCCGTCGCTTCACGTGGATCCTGCTCAGCCAGAACGCCCAGGTCACCGGCTTCGACGGGACCACACTCCAGCTGGGATTCCCCAATGCCGGAGCCCGCGACAACTTCGCCAGCAGCGGCAGCGAGGACGTGCTCAAGGCGGTCCTGGCCGAGCAGTTCCAGGTCAACTGGAAGATCGACGCCGTCGTGGGCGGCGGCGGCCCGGCCCCGGTGTCCGCCCCCGGCCAGTCGTACGGCGGGCCGCCCGCGCCCGCCCCGGCGTACAGCCCGCCCCCGCCCCCGCCGCAGCAGGTCCCCGCTCCTCAGGCCCCGGCCGCGCAGCCGCAGCAGCCGTCCCAGCAGCCTCACCAGCCGCAGCAGCCTCAGCAGTCCGCCGCCCCGTCGCCGTCCCCGGCCGCGCAGCCGCCCGCGCCGGTCGCTCCCGAGGACGACTTCGCCGAGGATGACGACCCCGACCTCGTCGAGAGCGCGCTGACCGGACACGACCTGATCGTGCGGGAGCTCGGAGCCACGGTTGTGGAGGAATACACAAACGAATAGGACGTCTCGGTTGGGTGGCCGCACGAAGGCGTCGACGCCGTCCGGGCTAGGCTGAGCGGCGTGAAGGTCCTCGTCATCGGCGGCGGCGCCCGCGAACACGCCCTGTGCCGCTCTCTGTCCCTCGACCCCGACGTCTCCGCGCTGTACTGCGCTCCCGGCAACGCCGGCATCGCCGAGGTGGCCGAGCTCCGCCCGGTCGACGCCCTCGACGGCGAAGCCGTCGCCGCTCTCGCGACCGAACTCGGCGCCGACCTGGTCGTCGTCGGCCCGGAGGCCCCGTTGGTCGCCGGGGTCGCCGACGCCGTGCGCGCCGTCGGCATCCCCGTCTTCGGCCCGTCCGCCGAGGCGGCGCAGCTCGAAGGCTCCAAGGCCTTCGCCAAGGACGTGATGGCGGCGGCCGGGGTCCCGACCGCACGCAGCTACGTCTGCACCACCCCGGAGGAGGTGGACGCGGCCCTCGACGCCTTCGGCGCCCCCTACGTGGTCAAGGACGACGGTCTGGCGGCCGGCAAGGGCGTGGTGGTCACCGAGGACCGGCACGCGGCCCGCGCGCACGCCCTCGCCTGCGACCGGGTGGTCATCGAGGAGTACCTCGACGGCCCCGAGGTCTCCCTCTTCGCCATCACCGACGGCGTTACCGTCGTCCCGCTCCAGCCCGCCCAGGACTTCAAGCGCGCCCTGGACGGCGACCAGGGCCCCAACACCGGCGGCATGGGTGCCTACTCGCCGCTGCCCTGGGCCGACCCGAAGCTGGTCGACGAGGTCATGGAGCTCGTGCTCCAGCCGACCGTCGACGAACTGCGTCGCCGCGGCACCCCCTTCTCGGGACTGCTCTACGCCGGCCTCGCGATCACCGGCCGCGGCACCCGGGTCATCGAGTTCAACGCCCGTTTCGGCGACCCCGAGACCCAGGTGGTGCTGGCCCGGCTGCGCACCCCGCTCGCAAGCGTGCTCCTGAACGCCGCCAGCGGCACGCTGGCCGACGAGCCGCCGCTCGTGTGGCGCGAGGACGCCGCCGTCACGGTCGTCATCGCCTCCCACAACTACCCCGGCACCCCCCGCACCGGGGACCCGATCGAGGGCCTGGCCGAGGTGGCGGCCGAGGACGCGCCCGACGCTTACGTGCTGCACGCCGGAACCCGCAGCGAGGGCGACGCCGTCGTCAGCGCGGGGGGTCGCGTGCTCTCGGTGACGGCGACCGGTTTCGATCTGGCGCAGGCGCGCGAGAAGGCGTATAAGGCGGTCGCGCGCATCCGCCTGGACGGCTCGCAGCACCGTACCGACATCGCCGCCAAGGCGGCCGGGCTCGGCTGACCAGCGGCTCCGCAGACCCGCGGGCCCGGTGCGCATCTCACGCGCCCGGGCCCGCGGGCGTGTTCGCGTGCGACTGCATCCGGCCTCGTTCGAACGCACCCACCTTTACCCAAAGCCATTCCATCGGGTGATCGTCACCTCGTCTGCCTGACGGCCGGGCGCGCCCCAACTAGGGTGCGGCGCAGGCATTCCGGCACTTGGCCCACCGACCTTGCGATGTCAGTGGCGGGTGTCACAGTGGGGGAGTGAGCAACGCAGCCGCAGGGCAGAGGGGGTGAGACCGGCCGTGTCCGGAATCGGTTCGATCATGGAAGCGGGCGTTCCGTCCGCGCGGTCCCGCGCTCTGGCCGTGCTGCGCGTGCGCAGCCGGGCCCTGGCCGTGGCGCTGCTGCCCGCCGCCCTCGCGGTGGTGCTGGTGGCCGCCCGGGCGACGGGCCGGCTGGGCGGCGAGCCCTGGGCCGCCGTGACGCTCGTGGTGTGCGTGGTTGCGGCGGTGGTGCTGCTCCTTGCCGGGATCTTCGCCGCGGTGGTGTTGCGGGCGAGCCCGGCGGTGACGCCGACGGTGTCGCTGTCCGAGGCCGCGGCCCCCGACCTCTACCGGCTGGTGCGGGACCTGGCCGACCGGATGGACGTACCGCCGCCCTCCGCGATAGCCCTGACGCCGGACTGCGACAGCTGGCTGGAGGACCGCGCCCATCCGGCCCACCGCCGCAGCGGCGCGGCCGGCGGTTCCCCGTCCGCGCCCGGCGCGGCTCCCGTACTGGTGATCGGCTCGCCGTTCCTGTGGTGGATGCGGGTCGCAGAGCTGCGGGCCGTGCTTGCGCCGGTCGTCGCCGGTACGGGTCCTTCCGCGCACCCGGACATAGCCGACGCGCGAGGCTTCGTACGGGGCCTGGACGCCGCCGTGGACGTGGGCAGTCGCCGCGGTCTCGGCTGGATCGCCGGTCCGGCCCGGCTACTGCTGAGGCTGTGCAGGACGGACGCCGCCGAGATGGAGCGCGGGGTGGCTGCCGCCGCCTCGGACCGTGCACAGGGTGTGGACTACGGGCTGCGCATCGTCGCCCAGGAGCAGGTCGGCCTCGCCTACGCGGGCTGGGACCGGCTGCTGACCCGGGTGGCCCTGCCCGCCTGGCGGATGGGCCGCTGGCCCGCGCACCTGGACGCCGGGGTGGTCTCGGCGCTGACCGAGCTGTCCCGGCGGGACCGGCTGGCCGAGGGCTTCACTTCGCGCCTCGGCGAGCGGCCCGCCTGTGACCTGCTGGAGCAGCCCGGCGTGATCGACGAAGCGACCTCGCTGCTGGCCGCGCGGCTCTTCCACGGGGGCCCGGCCGAGGCCGGGCCGGACTGGTCCCCGGTGGACTGGGCGGCCTATCCCGAAGAGGTCGTGGACCGCACGTGGCGGGCGGAGGCGGCCCGCCTGCACGCGGCGCTGGACGCGCTCGCCGCCCCTGCGGGACCGCCCGCGGGACCGGCCGGGGCAGTCGGCGGCTCCGTGTCCGCTGGTGACCCGGGACCGGCCGGTGCCGGTTCCACCGCTCCGGTCGCCCCCGTCACCGCCGTCGCCCCGGTGGCTCCCGCCGCTGCCGGAGCCGCCGGCTCGCCGGCTCCGTCCGGCGCTTCGGGTACAGCGGGATCCGCCACGATCGAGGCCGCCGCCGCGGCGCCCCGCGGTGTGGACGGCTTCGCCGGGCCCACGCTGGAGCGGGTGCTGGGCTGCCTCACGGGCGCCGCCGGTGAGGGAGCGCTCGGCGAGGCCCTGGCCGGGCGGCTCAGCGCCGACCTGGCCCGTGCCGAGCGGGCCGCTGGCGCGGCCGGTGCGGCCGCGAAGGCGCGCGGCGCGGACGCCGTACCGCTCTTCCCGCTCCAGCCGCCGCGCAGCGGCCGGGATCTGCTGGCCGACCACGTGACGGCGATGGTGTGCTGCGCTGCCGTGGACTCGGCTGGGGCCGCCCCCGGAATGGACTGGCTCGACGGACCGGTCCTGCTCGTCGGCGGCGACCGCCGGACGGATCTCGCACCCCGCGTGCTCCGCCTGGTCGAGGACGGCGACCCGGGGCCGCTGCGGGACTGGCTTTCGGCCCTCGGGGTCCGCACGGAGAAGCCCGTCCGGCTGGTCTGAGACACCCCCGACACCGCCCCGGAGCGGCGACGCATCGCACGGATATGCGGATGCCATTGTTCCGTTCTCGTCAATTCGCGACGAACGGTGACGGACTGCGTGCGTTATGTGATGTGCTGGGACCGGTCGCGGCTGGACGATCCCGAAGCGGATCTCCGCGCACTGCCGTACCGGCGCCACGAGCGCCACGCACCGAGGCGACGCATGCCGACCGGGGGAGCGAGGGAGGGGAACGGTCATGGGTACCGACCAGATCCGGCGTTGGGAGTCGGGTGCGCTCGCGCACGCGGTGAACGACCCCTTCGGGCAGGGCCCCCTGCCCTGGTTCCGGGGCAGTGAGCTCTACTTCGACGACACGGGCCAGGTCGTCCCCTGGTACGTGGACCCGGCCGCCGCGGTCGCCGGCACCGGCCAGATCCCCCGGGCCCGCGGCAACGGAGGCCCCCGCACCGCCGACGACGTGCACCGTCAGATCAAGGGTTTCGCCTCCACCGGCGCGGTGGCCCCGGGCGAGGCCATCGACTTCCACATCACCGTCGACCCGCCCCAGCAGTTCTCCGTCGACGTCTACCGGATCGGCCACTACGGCGGCGACGGCGCCTCGAAAATCACCACGAGCCCCCGCCTCTCCGGCATCGTCCAGCCCGCCCCCCTCGCCGCGGACCGTACCGTCTCCTGCCACCACTGGTGGCTCTCCTGGCGCCTGCAGGTCCCGTCCTACTGGAGCGTCGGCGCGTACGTCGCCGTCCTGACCACCGCCGACGGCTACCGCTCCCACATCCCCTTCACGGTCCGCGACGACCACCCCGCCGACCTGCTGCTCCTGCTCCCCGACATCACGTGGCAGGCCTACAACCTCTACCCGGAGGACGGCCGGACGGGCGCCAGCCTCTACCACGCATGGGACGAGGCGGGCCGCCTCCTCGGCGAGCGGGACGCGGCCGTCACCGTCTCCTTCGACCGGCCCTACGCGGGCGCCGGCCTGCCCCTCCACGTCGGCCACGCCTACGACTTCATCCGCTGGGCCGAGCGCTACGGCTACGACATCGCCTACGCCGACACCCGCGACCTGCACGCCGGCCGCATCGACCCCACCCGCTACCGCGGCCTGGTCTTCCCCGGCCACGACGAGTACTGGTCGGCCCCGATGCGCCGCACCGTCGAGCGGGCGCGCCACCACGGAACCTCCCTCGTGTTCCTCTCCGCGAACACCATGTACTGGCAGGTCGAGCTCGGCCCGTCGCCCTCCGGCGTCCCCGACCGGCTGCTCACCTGCCGAAAACGCCGCGGACCGGGCCGCCCCGCCCTCTGGCGCGAGGTCGACCGCCCGGAGCAGCAGCTGCTCGGCATCCAGTACGCGGGCCGGGTCCCGGAACCCGCCCCGATGATCGTGCGCAACGCCACGCACTGGCTGTGGGACTCCACCGGCGCCGGCGAGAACGACGAACTGCCCGGCCTGGTCGCAGGCGAGGCCGACCGGTACTTCCCGCGCACCCAGCTCCCCGAGCACCAGGACCGGATCCTGCTCGCGCACTCCCCGTACCTCGACAGCGAGGGTCAGCGCCGTCACCAGGAGACCTCCCTCTACCGGGCCCCCAGCGGGGCGCTGGTCTTCGCCTCCGGCACGTTCGCCTGGTCCCCGGCCCTCGACCGTCCCGGCCACGTCGACGAGCGCGTGCAGCGGGCCACGGCCAACCTCCTCGACCGGATCTGCAAGCACGACTGACCCGACCGGGCTCGGCCGACACACCCCCTGTCCGGGGGTGGGCGGCCGGGTGCGCGAGAATCGGGGTGCGCTTCATACAGAACCACAGGGAGACCCCGTGTCCGGATTCGTCGAAAAGCCCGAGCCGGTTCAGGTTCCGGGCCTCGTCCACCTCCACACCGGCAAGGTGCGCGACCTCTACCAGGACGAGGACGGCCGCCTCGTCCTGGTCGCCAGCGACCGCATCTCCGCCTTCGACTGGGTGCTGCCCACCGAGATCCCGGACAAGGGCCGCGTCCTGACCCAGCTCTCCCTGTGGTGGTTCGACCAGCTCGCGGACCTCGTCCCGAACCACGTCATCTCCACCGAGCTGCCCGCCGGTGCCCCCGCCGACTGGGCCGGCCGCACGCTGGTCTGCAAGAACCTCGACATGGTCCCGGTCGAGTGCGTGGCCCGCGGCTATCTCACCGGCTCGGGCCTCGCCGAGTACAACAAGACCCGCACCGTCTGCGGCCTCGGTCTTCCCGAAGGCCTCGTGGACGGCTCCGAGCTGCCCGGCCCGATCTTCACCCCGGCTGCCAAGGCCGAGGTGGGCGAGCACGACGAGAACGTCTCCTACGAGGAGGTCGCGCGCACCACCGGAGCCGAGACGGCCGCGCTGCTGCGCCAGACCACCCTCGCCGTGTACAGCCGCGCCCGGGACATCGCCCGTGAGCGCGGGATCATCCTGGCCGACACCAAGTTCGAGTTCGGCTTCGACCCGAAGGACCACGCGCTGGTCGCCGCGGACGAGGTGCTGACCCCGGACTCCTCCCGCTTCTGGCCCGCCGACCAGTGGGAGCCGGGGCGTTCCCAGCCCTCCTTCGACAAGCAGTACGTCCGTGACTGGCTGGCCTCCGCGGCCTCCGGCTGGGACCCGAAGGGCGAACTGCCGCCGCCGGCCCTCCCGACGCAGGTCGTCGCGCAGACCCGCGCGAAGTACATCGAGGCGTACGAGCGTCTGACCGGCCTGGACTGGTCGTAGGGAACGAAGAAGCCCCGGTCCGAGGACCGGGGCTTCTTCCTTACAGAGCGGACAACGCGACTCGAACGCGCGACATCCACCTTGGCAAGGTGGTGCTCTACCAACTGAGCTATGTCCGCAGGCGCCGTAAGGCGAGACCTACTATACCCAACCTCGCTCCCTCGCGAGACGTACTGCCGCATGACGGTTCTCGGCGCCCAGCTTCGTGGCCGCCGAGGACAGGTAGTTGCGGACCGTCCCCTGCGACAGCGAGGCCCGCTCCGCGATCTCCGCGATCGGCGCCCCGTCTCCCGCCAGCTCCAGCACCTCGGCCTCCCGCGCGGTCAGCGGGGAGTCCCCGGCGCTGATCGCGTCGGCCGCCAACTCGGGGTCCACGTAACGGCCTCCGGCGTGCACGGTCCGGATCAGCTCGGCCAGCCGCTGCGCCGAGACCGTCTTCGGGGCGAAGGCACGCACCCCCGCCGCCAGCGCCCGCTTCAGATGTCCCGGACGCCCGTGGCTGGTCACGATCATCGTCTTGCAGTCGGGGAGTTCGGCCCGCAGGGATGTGGCGACACTCACACCGTCCGCCCCCGGCATCTGCAGGTCCAGCACCGCCACGTCCGGGCGGTGCGCCCGTGCCATCGCCAGCGCCTCGGGGCCGGACGCCGCCTCCGCGACGACCAGCAGGTCGTCCTCCAGAGCGAGGAGCGCCGCCAGCGCCCCGCGGATCAAGTGCTCGTCGTCGGCGAGCAGTACGCGTACCGGGCTCACGCCCGCACCTCCAGTCCGTCGAGCCGTGGGCCCGGTATCTCCGCACGCAGCCGGAACCGGCCGTCACCGACCAGCCCCGCCTCCAGGGTTCCTTCCAGCGCGGCGAGCCGCTCCCGCAGCCCGGCCAGTCCCGAGCCGGGCGGCCCGGCAGGAGCCTCCGGCGCGCCGTCGTTCTCCACCACGAGCGTCACGGGGCCGCTCGCCGGAGCCGCCAGCCGGATTCGGCAGCGCTGCGCGTCCCCGTGCCGCAGCACGTTCGTCGTGGCTTCGCGGACCACCCAGCCGAGTGCCGACTGGACCTCCGAGGGGAGCTCCCGGTCCGGCCGGAAGTCGACCCGGCACTCCATCCCGGCCGCGCTCAGCACCCCGCGCGCTCCCTCCAGCTCCACCGCGAGGTCCGCCTCCCGGTAGCCGCGCACCACGTCCCGGACCTCCCGCTGGGACTCCCGGGCGATCCGCTGGACCGCGATCATCTGCTCCACCGCCTCGGGGCGTTCGCGCCGGGCCAGCTGGACGGCCAGCTCGCTCTTGAGGGCGATCACTGCCAGGTTGCGGCCCATCACGTCGTGCAGGTCGCGGCCGAAGCGCAGCCGTTCCTCGGCCACCGCCAGCCGTGCCTGGACCTCGCGGGAGCGGTCCAGCTCGTAGACGGTCCTCAGCAGCCAGCCGGAGAACCCGCTGGTGGCTCCGAAGAACAGGCCTCCCAGCAGCACGCCGACGGCGTACCCGAGCGCCTTCCCCACCGGCATGCCGAGGCTCAGGGCGGCCAGCCCGGTGGCGACGGCCGCCGCCGCGGCGACGTACCACATCCGCCGTACCGACTTCAGGCACAGGACGAGCGATCCGGAGGTGAACCAGGCCAGTCCGGCCACCATGGTCGGTGCCACGGTCGCTTGGGACTCCCCGGTGGTCCGCACGGTGAGGACGGCCAGGACGCATCCCGCCGTCACCAGGGCGGTGGCCACTGCCAGTCGGGTGGGGCGCTCACGCCGCCCCACCACCCAGTGCAGTGCCCGGGAGGTGAGCACCCCGCACAGGACCGCGTGCGCGCACATCATCAGGAAGAGCGAGAGGGGCACCACGAAGGAGGTCCCGTCGGCGGCCGCGGCGGCCAGCGGGGTCAGCGCGAAGGACAGGATCTCCAAGAGCACGAAGACGTAGAACGACCCCCGGGTGTAGAGCTCGACCTTCCCCGCGGTGCTGCGGTTCTTCCACCACCCGGTCAGCTTCGACACGGTTCCCGTCCCCCGACTCGTCCTAGCGACGCGGTTCCCAGCGGAACCACCGCTGGACAGCAAACACGCTGATCACGATCCAGGCCAGCACGTTCAGTCCGGCGCCCAGCAGGTCCCCGCCCTCCGCTCCGCCGCTCCAGCCGGCCCGTACGAGGACCATCACGCCGCTCAGCGGCAACAGTTCGCACAGCGAGGCCGCCAGGTCGGGCAGCGAGTCCGTCGGGGCGAACAGTCCCGAGCCGAGCACGGTCGCCAGGAACAGGGGCAGCGTGGTGAGGCCGGCGGTCTCCACGGTGCGGGTGAAGGAGCTGGTCACCGCGGACAGCGCGGCCAGCAGCAGGAGGCCGGCGAAGACGGCCGCCACGAGCAGCAGCGGGTTCTGCGGCATGCGCACGTCCAGGGCGAGCGCCCCGGCGACCGCGAGGACGGCGATCTGGCCGAGCGCCAGGCAGGCGGCGGGCAGCGCCGTCCCGGCCAGGATCTCCAGGTCCCGGGCCTCGCCGGTGCGCAGCCGCTTCAGGACGAGCTCCTCGCGCCGGGCGACGTAGGCGGAGACCAGGTTCATGTAGACGACGAGGAGCAGCACCATGCCGATCCCGCCGGTCAGGGTGGCCTCGCCGACGGCCGCGGCGCCCTCGACGCCGGTGAGGGAGGAGCGCAGGACGAACACCATCAGCAGGGGCATCAGGAGGGCCACGCCGAGTGCGGCCCGGTTGCGCACCAGCAGGGTGAGCTCGGAGCGGCCGAGCGCGGTGATCCGGCCGGCGTTCAGGGTGAGCGTGCTCATCGGGTCCCCGCCATGGTGTCGTCGTGACTGTCGTGACTGCCGTGGCCGGTGCGACCGGTGCGGTCGCCGGTGTTGCGGCGGTTCCGGGCGATCTCCAGGAAGGCCTCCTCCAGGGAGGCGGACCGGGCGTCGAGCCCGCCCAGTTCCACGCCGTTCTCCCGGGCCCAGCCGAGCAGTTCGGCCAGGGTCTCCTGGAGCGCCTCGGTACGGATCTCCACGCGCTGCCCGAAGGCGGCCGCCCGCAACGACAGCGGCAGCCGGGCGGCGGGCGTCCCGGCGGGCAGGGCGAAGCGGATCCGGGCCGGCCGGGTGGCGGTCACCTCGGCCGGGGTCCCGGACAGGACCAGCTCGCCCTCGTGGAGGATCGCGAGGCGGTCCGCGAGCTCCTCGGCCTCCTCCAGGTAGTGCGTGGTCAGCAGCACCGTGGTGCCCTGCTCCCGCAGTGCGCGCACCAGGGCCCAGGTCTCCCGGCGCCCTTCGGGGTCCATGCCGGTGGTGGGCTCGTCCAGGAAGAGCACCTCGGGTCGGCCGAGCAGGGCCAGCGCCAGGTCCAGGCGCCGCCGTTCCCCGCCGGACAACTGCTTCACGCGTACGCCGGAGCGCGCGGTCAGGCCGACCAGCTCCAGCACCTCGGCCGCCGGGCGGGCGCCGGTGGTGACCCCGCCCCACATCCGCACGGTCTCGACGACCGATAGGTCCGAGGGGAAGCCGCCCTCCTGGAGCATGACCCCGGTGCGCGGCCGGACCTCGGCCCGCCGGGTGAGGGGATCGAGGCCGAAGACGCGGACCTGCCCGCCGCTCGGCGCGGCGAGTCCCTCCAGCAGTTCGACGGTGGAGGTCTTGCCCGCGCCGTTGGTGCCGAGCAGGGCGAAGACCTCACCCCGCGCCACGGAGAAGGAGACGCCTCGTACGGCCTCGAATCCTCCGGCGTAGCCCCGGCGCAGGTCCCGGGCTTGGATCACGGTGTCAGTCATGGATCAAGCGTCGCGGCGTCCGGAGCGGCCCGGCAGTGCGCGTTGTCACGACCGGCGATGACATTTGTCAGGGTGTTCCGCGGCCGTCGGCGGCGAAAGGGGAAATACGAAGAAGGCCCCGATCGGAATGATCGGGGCCTTCCTTCACAGAGCGGACGACGCGACTCGAACGCGCGACATCCACCTTGGCAAGGTGGTGCTCTACCAACTGAGCTACGTCCGCAAGCAGTGCACTGCCGGGGCAGTACGTGCATCACTCTACCCGATCCACCTGAGTGGTCGGAAAGTCATGCAGAGCGGGTGACAGGAATCGCACACTGCGCCTTCCCTCTGGAAGAGGGATGTTCTGCTACTGAACTACACCCGCACGACCTCGGAGGGTCTGACCTGCGGTCCGGCCCCTTCGGCGTGATCCACACACTAGCGGACGGGTGGGGGGCCTTGGCAAATCGGCCCTCAGTGGGCCGCGTTGTAGGCCTCGTAGATCTTCTTCGGGATGCGGCCCCGCGGCGGCACGTCGTGCTGGTTGGACCGGGCCCAGGCGCGGACGACCGCCGGGTCGGGCGCGACCGAGGTGTGCTTGAAGGTCTTCCCCGAGCGCGACCGGCGGCGTCCGGCGGCCACGAAGGGCGCGAGGCTCTTCCGCAGTTTCTTTGCGTTGGCCGCATTCAGGTCGATCTCGTACGACTTACCGTCCAAGGCGAACATGACCGTTTCCGCCGCTTCTCCGCCGTCGATGTCGTCGGAGAGCGTCACTACTACGCGCTGCGCCACGGATATCGGTCCCTTCGTGCGACACCGCCACCTGCTGACGTGCGGCGATGTCGCCTGTTCGGATGTTCTGGGGCAATGCAACTTTCGACCGGAATCCCGGTTGATTCCTTTGTACCTCGATTCCCATTGCATTGTGAAGCTCAGTTAATTCTCTCCGCGTGTCCCGTCGCAATGCCGGGTACGTGGTTTTCCTGGGGATTTTGCGAAGCGTTGGTGAAGCCGAAACGGCGCGGTGATCAAGCCGCTTCCATATCTACCCGCGTAGAAATTTCGGCCGGGTACGCTGATGGAACCGCCTTGCACCAACCACCTCATCGGGAGTGCCAGTGGCACGCGTCGTAGTCGACGTCATGCTCAAGCCGGAGATCCTCGACCCCCAGGGCCAGGCGGTGCAGCGTGCACTGCCGCGCCTGGGCTTCGAGGGCATCGCCGACGTCCGTCAGGGGAAGCGCTTCGAACTGGAAGTGGAGGGACCGGTCGACCAGGCCGCCCTCGACCGCATCCACACGATGGCCGAAACGTTCCTCGCCAACACCGTCATCGAAGACTTCACCGTGAAGGTCGAGGCCTGACGGTGACCACTCGCATCGGAGTCGTCACGTTCCCCGGAACGCTCGACGACCGTGACTCGCTGCGCGCCGTCCGCCTCGCGGGGGCCGAGCCGGTCTCGCTCTGGCACCGCGACAAGGACCTGCACCAGGTCGACGCGGTCGTCCTCGCGGGCGGCTTCTCCTACGGGGACTACCTGCGCGCCGGGGCCATCTCCCGCTTCTCGCCGGTGATGGAGACCATCATCGAGCAGGCCAGGGCCGGCATGCCGGTCCTCGGCATCTGCAACGGCTTCCAGGTCCTCACCGAGGCCCACCTGCTGCCGGGGGCGATGCTCCGCAACAACCACCTGCACTTCATCTGCCGCGACCAGAAGCTGCGGGTGGAGAACGCGGAGACCGCGTGGACCGGCGACTACAGCGCCGGCCAGGAGATCTCCGTACCGCTCAAGAACATGGACGGCCGGTACGTCGCCGACGAGCGCACGCTCGACGAACTGGAGGCCGAAGGCCGAGTGGCCTTCCGGTACCTGGACGTGAACCCGAACGGGTCGCTCCGCGACATCGCCGGCATCACCAACGCCGAGGGCAACGTCGTCGGCCTGATGCCGCACCCCGAGCACGCGGTCGAACCGCTGATCGGGACCGGCCGCACCGACGGCCTCCCGTTCTTCACGTCGGTCCTGAAGAAGCTGGTCAGCGCATGAGCCTCGACACCGTCAAGAACGCCACCGAAACCCCGGACGCCTCCCAGCCGTGGAAGGAGCTCGGCCTCAAGGAGGACGAGTACGCCCGGATCCGGGAGATCCTCGGCCGCCGCCCGACCGGCGCCGAGCTCGCCATGTACTCGGTCATGTGGTCCGAGCACTGCTCGTACAAGAGCAGCAAGGTCCACCTGAAGCAGTTCGGCGAGAAGGTCCCCCAGAACGACGCGATGCTCGTCGGCATCGGCGAGAACGCCGGCGTCGTCGACGTCGGCCAGGGCTACGCGGTCACCTTCAAGGTCGAGTCGCACAACCACCCGAGCTACATCGAGCCCTACCAGGGCGCGGCCACGGGCATCGGCGGCATCGTCCGCGACATCCTCGCCATGGGCGCCCGCCCGGTCGCCGTCGTCGACCCGCTGCGCTTCGGCGCGGCCGACCACCCCGACACCAAGCGCGTCCTGCCGGGCGTCGTCGCGGGCATCGGCGGCTACGGCAACTGCCTGGGCCTGCCCAACATCGGCGGCGAGGTCGTCTTCGACGCCTGCTACCAGGGCAACCCGCTCGTCAACGCCGGCTGCATCGGCGTCATGAAGCACGAGGACATCCACCTCGCCCAGGCCTCCGGCCCCGGCAACAAGGTCATCCTCTACGGCGCCCGCACCGGCGGCGACGGCATCGGCGGCGTCTCGGTCCTCGCGTCCGAGACCTTCGACGACACCAAGCCCACCAAGCGCCCCGCCGTCCAGGTCGGCGACCCGTTCCAGGAGAAGCTCCTCATCGAGTGCACCCTGGAGATCTTCAAGGAGAAGCTGGTCGCGGGCATCCAGGACCTCGGCGGCGCCGGCCTGTCCTGCGCCACCTCCGAGCTGGCCTCCGCCGGCTCCGGCGGCATGCGCGTCGAGCTCGACACCGTCCCGCTGCGCGACGCGACGCTCTCGCCCGAGGAGATCCTCATGAGCGAGTCGCAGGAGCGCATGTGCGCGATCGTCGAGCCGCGGCACGTCGACCGCTTCCTGGAGATCTGCGAGAAGTGGGACGTCATCGCCACCGTCATCGGTGAGGTCACCGACGGCGAGCGCCTGGAGATCTTCTGGCACGGCGAGCAGATCGTGGACGTGCCCCCGGGCACCGTCGCCCACGAGGGCCCGGTCTACCACCGCCCCTACGCCCGCCCCGAGTGGCAGGACGCGCTCCAGGCGGACGACGCGGGCAGCCTCCCCCGCCCGCAGACCTCCGAAGAACTGCGCGCGCAGGTCCTGGCCCTGGTCGCGTCCCCGAACCAGGCCTCGAAGTCCTGGGTCACCGACCAGTACGACCGCTTCGTGCAGGGCAACACCGTGCTGGCGCAGCCCGAGGACGCGGGCATGGTCCGCATCGACGAGGAGTCCAACCTCGGCGTGGCCATGGCCACCGACGGCAACGGCCGCTACGCCAAGCTCGACCCGTACACGGGCGCGCAGCTGGCCCTGGCCGAGGCGTACCGCAACGTCGCCGCGACCGGAGCCAAGCCGCTGGCGATCTCCGACTGCCTGAACTTCGGCTCCCCCGAGGACCCGGGCGTCATGTGGCAGTTCGCCGAGGCCACCCGCGGTCTCGCGGACGGTTGCCTGGAGCTGGGCACCCCGGTGACCGGCGGCAACGTCTCCCTCTACAACCAGACCGGCGACGTCGCGATCCACCCGACCCCGGTCGTGGCCGTCCTCGGCGTGATCGACGACGTCAACCGCCGTACGCCGATGGCGTTCGCGGAGGCGGGCCAGCTGCTCTACCTGCTCGGCGACACCGCCGCCGAGTTCGGTGGCTCGGCCTGGTCCCAGGTCGTCCACGACCACCTCGGAGGCCTGCCGCCGAAGGTGGACCTGGGCCGCGAGAAGCTGCTCGCCGAGATCCTCATCTCCGCCTCGCGCGACGGCATGATCGACGCCGCGCACGACCTGTCCGACGGGGGCGTCATCCAGGCGCTCGCCGAGTCCTGCCTCAAGGGCGGCAACGGCGCGCGCGTCGTGGTCCCCGAGGGCCTGGACGCCTTCACGTTCCTCTTCTCCGAGTCCGCGGGCCGCGCCATCGTGGCCGTCCCGCGTAGCGAGGAGCTCCGCTTCACCGACATGTGCGGTGCGCGCGGCCTGCCGGTCACCCGCATCGGCGTGGTGGACGGCGACGAGATCGAGGTCCAGGGCGAGTTCAGCCTGCCCCTGGCCGAGCTTCGCGAGGCCCACGAGGCGACGATCCCCGCCCTGCTGGCCTGATCACCGGCGGGAACACGGCCGGGGCCCCGCACGGAGGACCGTGCGGGCCCCCGACCCGTCACCACCGCGCGACTGTTGCGCTTCCGTGGCCCGGCGGCCCTTCTGGCACGCCGGGCCGCTCCGCATACTGACCGCGTGAGCATCGTCAAACACCTGCCGGACGCCGCGATACCCACGGGCGGCGCCCCGGCCTGGCGGGTGGCGGACGCCCAGCGCTGGTTCGAAGCGCGCGTACCCGCCGCCTTCGCCCCGATCGCCGTCGGCCGGATCCTCGCGCCGCTGGTGCTCCTCTCGGTCCTCCTCGTCGCCTGGAACCCCTCCGCCGTCCCGGAACCCGGCACCACCTGGGCCGGGTACGTGCCGGCGGTCCTCCTGCTGTGCCTGCCCGCCTGGTACCGGTTCCTGCCGGCCGCCACCCTCGTGTCCACCCCACTGATCGCCGCGGACACGCTGTGGAACGACCGCGTCCTCGATCCCGCCGACGCCGCGGCCCGGGCCGGCGGGGTGCTGGCGCTCGTCCTGTGCCTCTGGGCCTTCGTCGGGTCCGCGCTCAGGCTGCGCGCGCGGCGGCGTCAGCGGGAGCTCTTCCTCGCCGCCGTCGGGGACAGCCGGGTGCCGATCCCCGAGAACCTGCCGGAGGGCCACCGCGGACGCGGCCGACGGCTGCTCGCCGCCGGGGCCGCGCTGTGCCTGGCCGCCGCCGCGCTGCTGGTGTGGGGTCTCGCGCAGGACCGCGGAGCCGGCCCGGAGCACCCGTACGACGCGACGGTCCAGCAGGTCCTGGCCGTGCTGCTGCTCGCCCCGGGCGTCCCGCTGCTCGGCCGCGGCCTCACGGCGCGGCGCGCCGCCCGGCGGCTGCACGACGGGCCCCAGCCGGTGGTGCGCGTGGGCGTCCGGGAGCAGCCCGGCCGGCTCTCCTGGCTGGTCGCGGATGCCGACACCACGACCGCTCGGCCGCTGATCGCCTTCCGGGACCGCTTCGCGGACGGATGCAGCAGCCACCTGCCGGAGACCCTCCTCGGAGCCGCGGAGAGCCGGCTGCGGGTCGAACACCACGACATCGACAGCTACGCCGAGCCCTACGAGGCGCTCCTGTACGGGGTGCCCTGCGAGGGGGCCGAGGTGATCCTGAGGTACGCCGTCTACCGCGGGGACGGCCGGATCACCGACGCCGTCAGGGCGGTGCCGCTGCTGCCCTTCCGCCGGCACCCCCTGCTCTCGCCCTGGCAGCCGGCGGGCACCTCGTACGCCCTCGGGCTGCGGGCGGAGGCGGAGAAGCGCAAGCAGCGCGCGGCGGACCGGTCGAGCGGCTCGGGGAGCTCCTGCGGTTCCTCCGGCGGCTGTGGCTCCAGCAGTTGCTCCAGCAGTTGCTCCAGCAGTTGCTCCAGCAGTTGCGGTGGCGGCTGCGGAGGCGGCGACTGATCGGGCAGACTCCCGGCATGGCACCCAGGACCCGCAGGTACGACTCCGTGAAGATCCGTGCGGCCGTGACCGCACAGTTCGCCCATGTCGCAAGAGCCGTGGGGGAGTTGGGCCCCGATCAGCTGGAGCGGCCCAGCGGGCTCGGGGACTGGAGCGTCGCCGAACTCGCCGCCCACGTCGCGTGGATCGCGGACTCGCTGGCCGCCGGCCTCGCACGGCCGCCCGCAGCCGTCCCCGAACTGACCGCGACCGAATGGCCCTTCGCCACCGCGTCCCTCGCCGGGAAGATCTCCGAGGCGGCCCGGGAGACGCTCACCGGCGCCCCCCTGCCCGAGCTGTTCGAGCGGGCGGCCGCAGCCATGGCGGAGGCGCTCGCGGCGAACCCCGGCGGGCGGGTGCTCCAGCTGTGGATCGGCGACATGACCCTGGCGGACTTCCTGGTCACCCGGACCGTGGAGCTGGTGGTCCACACCGACGACCTGAACCGGGCCGCGGGACTGGACATCCCGATCGAGCGGCAGGCGCTGGCCGCCTGCACGCGGCTCCTCGCCGACTCCCTCGCGCTGAAGGCGCCGGGCGGTTCGGTCGAGGTACGGATCCCGCCCTTCGCGGTGGTCCAGTGCGTCGAGGGCCCCCGCCACACCCGGGGCACCCCGCCGAACGTGGTGGAGACCGATCCGCTGACCTGGATCCGGCTCGCGACCGGCCGTACCGCATGGGCCGAGGCGATCGGTACGGCTCAGGTGCGGGCCGGCGGCGAGCGGGCCGACCTGTCGGCGCTGCTGCCGCTGATGGGCTGAGCGGGGGCGCGGCCGTGGTGGAACCTCCCGGAGACCGCGTTCGTCCCAAGGGCATGCGTACCTTCCGGCACGTCCCCATCCCCGCGGGGCTGGCCCTCGTACTCGCGCTCGCCGCGGCCGGCTGCGGCCGGGCCGAGGACCATGGCGCGGGCACGGTGCTCCCCGATCCCGTGGGCCGCTGGGCCGTCGAGTCCCTGACCACGGGCGGCCGCACCCTGCACGCACCCGAATCGGCCCGCCTCGACTTCGGCGCGGACCAGGTCAAGGGCAACTACGGCTGCAACGGCTTCACGGCCGCCGTCTCCTTCTCGGGCACCTCCGCGGTGACCGTGACCCCCGGCGCCACGACCACCATGGCCTGCGAGGACATGGAGTTCGAGACGGCCTTCGCCACGCTGTTCACCGGGCGCCTGACCATCGACCGGGGGCCCGACCGGCTCACCCTGAAGACCCCCGACGGGAGCACCATCGCCATGACCTCGGCGCCCGCGGACCCGGACGCACCGCTCACCGCGGTCGAATGGACCGTTCAGTCCCTGATCAGCGGCACATCGGTGTCCTCGCTGCCCGCCGGGGCGGCCGGTACGGCGCGGTTCACGATCGCCGCCGACCTGTCCGTGAGCGGGACCCTGGGCTGCAACCGGTTCAGCGCACGGGTCACCCGCGACGGCGACCGGCTCACCTTCGGGCCGCTCACCACCACGCGGATGGCGTGCGACGGCCCGGCGGGCGAGGTCGAGGCGCAGCTGACCGACCTGTTCGCGAGCGGTCCCCTCGCCACCCGGATCGAGGGCCGACGGCTGACCCTCACCGCCGCCGACGGCACGGGCCTGATCGCCGAGGCGCCCTCCGACGCCGAGTAGTCCGCCGGCCGCCGCGGTGGCGCCAGGGGCGGCCGGTTCTCGTACGAAGACACAGGCTGCCCGGGTTCGGTCCGCCGGGCGGCTCCGCCCCGCTCCGGCCGGGCTGCCGGGCGGCGCGCGGTACGGCGGGGCGCGGCGGGGCAGGGCCGGGCGGGGGCGGAATCGGGCAACGTCGCGGCGGAGTTGCGGCGGAGTTGCGGCGCCGCGGAATGGCGGCGGGCGCCGCTCGCGCCGCGGACCGGGGTCCGGTCGCGGGCCCCGGCCGGGGGTGACGGCGCTTTCACCGAGGGGCGGCGCGGTCGAGCATCCGTGCGCATGTCTTCGTAGGTGTCGACAAGGTGATCCGAATACCGGGACGGAGGCGTCCGGTCACCCTCTGTGCTGTGACATTTCCCGGCCATCCCCAATTCGGACCAGTGGTCGATCTCGCCTACACTCGGGAGCGTGCCTCGTGGTGATGGACGACTCAACCACGACCTGCTCCCCGGCGAAAAGGGCCCCCAGGACGCTTGCGGCGTCTTCGGTGTCTGGGCTCCGGGTGAAGAGGTCGCCAAGCTCACCTACTTCGGACTGTATGCGCTGCAGCACCGTGGACAAGAGTCCGCGGGAATCGCTGTGAGCAACGGTTCCCAGATCCTCGTCTTCAAGGACATGGGCCTCGTTTCCCAGGTCTTCGACGAAACCTCCCTCGGTTCGCTCCAAGGTCATATCGCGGTCGGTCACGCCCGCTATTCGACCACCGGCGCGTCCGTGTGGGAGAACGCGCAGCCCACTTTCCGCGCGACCGCCCACGGCTCCCTGGCCCTGGGACACAACGGCAACCTGGTGAACACCGCCGAGCTCGCCGAGCTGGTCGCCGATCTCCCCCGTCAGGACGGCCGTGCCACCCAGGTGGCCGCCACCAACGACACCGACCTGGTCACGGCCCTGCTGGCCGGCCAGGTGGACGCGGACGGCAAGCCGCTGACCATCGAGGAGTCCGCCCGTGCGGTGCTCCCGAAGGTCAAGGGTGCCTTCTCGCTGGTGTTCATGGACGAGGGGACCCTCTACACCGCCCGTGACCCGCAGGGCATCCGCCCGCTGGTCCTCGGCCGCCTGGAGCGCGGCTGGGTGGTCGCGAGCGAGACCGCCGCCCTCGACATCGTGGGCGCCAGCTTCGTCCGCGAGGTCGAGCCGGGCGAACTCGTCGCCATCGACGAGAACGGTCTGCGCACCTCCCGATTCGCAGAAGCGAAGCCCAAGGGCTGTGTCTTCGAGTACGTCTACCTGGCGCGCCCGGACACCGACATCGCCGGCCGGAACGTCTACCTCTCGCGTGTCGAGATGGGCCGGCGCCTGGCCAAGGAAGCCCCGGTCGACGCCGACCTGGTGATAGCGACGCCGGAATCCGGCACGCCCGCCGCGGTCGGATACGCGGAGGCCAGCGGGATCCCCTACGGCTCGGGCCTGGTCAAGAACGCCTACGTGGGCCGGACCTTCATCCAGCCCTCGCAGACGATCCGCCAGCTCGGCATCCGCCTGAAGCTCAACCCCCTCAAGGAAGTCATCCGGGGCAAGCGCCTGGTGGTCGTGGACGACTCGATCGTCCGCGGCAACACCCAGCGCGCCCTGGTCAAGATGCTCCGCGAGGCCGGCGCGGCCGAGGTCCACATCCGGATCTCCTCGCCGCCGGTGAAGTGGCCGTGCTTCTTCGGCATCGACTTCGCCACCCGGGCCGAGCTCATCGCCAACGGCATGACGGTCGACGAGATCGCCACGTCGCTGGGCGCGGACTCCCTCTCGTACATCTCGATCGACTCGATGATCGAGGCGACGACGATCCAGAAGCCCAACCTCTGCCGTGCCTGCTTCGACGGCGAGTACCCGATGGAGCTCCCGGACCCGCAGCTCCTCGGCAAGCAGCTCCTGGAGACCGAGCTGGCCGGCGGCGCGGACGCCGCCGACGCGCTCCGTCGCCCGTAAGTCCCCGGCTCCACCTGCGCGGGGCCCCGTCTTTCAGGCTTTTCCCGGGGCCCCGCACCAACCGCAGTAACGACACGAAAGCTCTCTCCTGTCATGACAGAGAAGACCACCGGTGCCAGCTACGCAGCCGCGGGCGTCGACATCGAAGCGGGGGACCGCGCCGTCGAGCTGATGAAGGAGTGGGTGAAGAAGACGCAGCGCCCCGAGGTCCTCGGCGGCCTCGGCGGTTTCGCCGGCCTCTTCGACGCCTCCGCCCTCAAGCGGTACGAACGCCCCCTGCTCGCCTCGGCCACCGACGGGGTCGGCACCAAGGTGGACATCGCCCGCCAGATGGGCGTGTACGACACCATCGGCCACGACCTGGTCGCGATGGTCATGGACGACATCGTCGTCTGCGGTGCCGAGCCGCTCTTCATGACCGACTACATCTGCGTCGGCAAGGTGCACCCCGAGCGTGTCGCCGCCATCGTCAAGGGCATCGCCGAGGGCTGCGTCCTCGCCGGCTGCGCCCTGGTGGGCGGCGAGACCGCCGAGCACCCCGGCCTGCTGGGCCCGGACGACTTCGACGTGGCGGGCGCCGGCACCGGCGTCGTCGAGTACGACCGCCTCCTCGGTGCGGATCGCATCCGTACGGGGGACGCCGTCATCGCGATGGCTTCGTCCGGCCTTCACTCGAACGGGTACTCGCTGGTCCGGCACGTCCTCTTCGACCGCGCCGGGATGTCCCTCGACAGCCATGTGGAGGAGCTCGGCCGGACCCTCGGCGAGGAGCTGCTCGAACCCACCAAGATCTACTCGCTGGACTGCCTGGCGCTCACCCGGACCGCCGAGGTGCACGCGTATGCGCACATCACCGGCGGTGGCCTCGCGGCCAACCTGGCCCGGGTGATCCCGGACCACCTGCACGCCACGGTCGACCGTTCGACCTGGACCCCCGGCGCGGTCTTCGACCTGGTCGGCAAGGCCGGTCAGGTGGAGCAGCTGGAGCTGGAGAAGACCCTGAACATGGGCGTCGGCATGATGGCCGTGGTGCCCGCCGAGTCGGTGGACGTGGCGCTGACCGCGCTGGCCGACCGGGGCGTCGACGCCTGGGTGGCGGGCGAGATCCTGGACCGCGGCGACCACGCCGAGGGTGCCACCCTCACCGGTTCCTACGCGAGCTGAGCAGCACTGAAACCCGGCCCGGGGCTATGCCCTGGACCGGGTTTCGGTTTTTGTCGTGTCGTGCAGACGCCTCGGGGCGTCAAGCGCCGCGACGCTGTGCCGACGGACCGGACTCGTCGTCCTCGTCGTCGTCATCGCTGTTGTAGAGGTCCGCGTACCGAGCGTACGGGTCGTCCTCGTCCAGCTCGTCGTCGTCTACCTCGACCGGCTCGCTGACAGACAGCGGTTCCGCGGTCGATGCGCCCAGCTCGTTGGCCAGACGCGACAAGTCAGTCCCGCCGCTGCTGTACTTCAGCTGGCGGGCGACCTTGGTCTGCTTGGCCTTTGCCCGGCCGCGCCCCATGGCTCGACCCCCTCGGTGACGGGGCTCGACGGCCCCAGAGTCTGACACGCGTTCATGGTTCGGAGCGGGCTCTCCGTGGAGAGACCGTCCGTAGGGGTTTAACGGTACCTGCTTCCGCGGCCATACGGTACGCCGCCCGCATGACGCGCCCCGGTGCAGAACCAACGAGGCGCCCCGTCCTCGCTGGTCAGCTGCGATTTTAACCCTTTCCCGACGAGCGACCCGCCGAAGTGCAGTGAGTTCCGTCTCCCCGCACCCCGGCGAGCCCCGCGACGGGCCCCTAGGAGGCCGTCACCGGCAGGGTCCGGCGGCCGTCCGCCATGCGCTGCTCGGCGATCCGGTCGGCCGCGGCGGCCGGCGGGATGCCGTCCGACTTCGCACGAGCGAAGATCTCCAGCGTGGTGTCGAAGATCTTCGTGGCCTGCACCTTGCACCGGTCGAAGTCGAAGCCGTGCAGCTCGTCCGCGACCTGGATGACACCGCCCGCGTTGACCACGTAGTCCGGGGCGTAGAGGATGCCGCGGTCCGCGAGGTCCTTCTCGATGCCCGGGTGGGCCAGCTGGTTGTTGGCTGCGCCGCACACGATCGCGGCGTTGAGGGCCGGGACCGTCTCGTCGTTCAGTGCGCCGCCGAGCGCGCACGGGGCGTAGATGTCGAGGCCCTCGACACGGATCAGCGCGTCCGTGTCGGCGACCGCGGTGACCTTGCCCGGGTGCTTGTCGAGGATGCGCTGCACCGACTCCTGGCGGACGTCGGTGATCACGACCTCGGCGCCGTCCTCGATCAGGTGCTCCACCAGGTAGTGGCCGACCTTGCCGACACCCGCGACGCCGACCTTGCGGCCGCGCAGGGTCGGGTCGCCCCACAGGTGCTGGGCGGAGGCGCGCATGCCCTGGAAGACGCCGTAGGCGGTGAGCACCGAGGAGTCGCCGGCGCCGCCGTTCTCGGGGGAGCGGCCGGTGGCCCAGCGGGTCTCACGGGCGACGACGTCCATGTCGGCGACGAACGTGCCGACGTCGCAGGCGGTGACGTAGCGGCCGCCGAGGGACTCCACGAATCGGCCGTAGGCCTCCAGGAGTTCCTCGGTCTTGATGACGTCGGGGTCACCGATGATCACGGCCTTGCCGCCGCCGAGGCCGAGACCGGCCATGGCGTTCTTGTAGGACATACCGCGCGAGAGGTTGAGGGCGTCGCGCACGGCCTCCTCGTCGGAGGCATAGGCGTGGAAACGCGTGCCACCCAGGGCGGGGCCCAGGGCGGTGGAGTGGATCGCGATGACGGCTTTCAGGCCGGTGGCTCGGTCCTGGCACAGCACGACTTGCTCGTGGCCGCCCTGCTCCGTGCGGAACAGGGTGTGCAGGACGCCGTCGGTCATTTCGGTCACGGTGGTGACTCCCATGGAAGAGATGCGGCGGGAAGACGCCCCCCTGCGGGTGGGGGAGGGCGTGCTGTGAGCAGAGTAAGACCTGTGGGCCGGATGGGGGTCTGCTGTCCGGGGATCGAAACACTCTCGGAGTACGGGAGCCGGTCCGGGCCCGGTGGGGGCGGGCCGGAGGTGAACCGGACCGCGGAAGCGGGGAGGACGAGAGGGTGACCGAATCGACCGATCCCCTGCTGCCCTCGGCGCGCTCGGCGCCGGCCGTCCCGTACGCCTCCTACCTGCGCGTCTACGAACCCCTGGCCGCCTTCGCGGAGCCGGAACGCACCCACTGGACGCGGTACGCCCGGCGTGCGACGGCTCCGACCGCCCAGGACGAACTGCGCGGCTCGCTGGCGGACTTGGTGCGGGTGCCCCTGGTGGGGGTGCCGGCGCACGAGAGCGCCGACGCCTTCACCGCGGAGGTCGACGGAGTGCTCCTGGTCTGCCCGTGGCGGACCCGGCTGCGCGGCTGGCTGGCACTGGAGGAACTGGTCGACCAGTTCCCGCGCCCGGTGCTGGACGCGGCGCTCCCGCCCGCGGTCCGCCGCCGGGCCGCCGAGGAGTACGAGCGCTGGCGCGAGCGGAACCCGGACGCCCGCCCGTGGATCCGTACCGGGGTGTGGCAGATCCCACTGCGCTGGTTCGTGCTGGTCGCGGACGAGGAGCGGGAGTACGTGCCGGGAGAGCGGCTGCGCTACCGGACTCCGATGGTGCAGGCGCGCCGGCGCCTCGCGCGGGCCCTGCGGACGCTGCGCGCCGCGGAGGGGTACGGGATGCTCGCCGAGGGGCTGGTCGAGGTGGGGAGCTGGCTGGAGGAGTTCCATCCCCGCTCGATGGTCGAGCTGGACTACGGAGGGCTGGTGCACGCCCTTCCGGCGGACCGGCTCGCCGCCGACCGCTCGGCGGGGGACCTCGCGGCGGGTATCGCCGCCCTGCGGGCGGGGGACGCCGAGGCCGCGGCGGAGAGGTACGGGGAGCTTGCGCAGCGTTGGCGGGCCGTCCGGGAGCGGCTTTTCGCGAATTAGGCCGAAAGTCGACGGTGTGGCTGGTTTCACCTTTCGGAGGTCCGTACGTACCGGAGCGTATCGGTCGTTCAGTTGAAACTGGCTGATCAGAGCCCCGATCGTGGCATTTGGGACGTAGTGCCAGGACCTACGTCCCGATACGGGCCATTGGCCCAAGCGTGACGGACCGCACTAACCACACCCTTGCGCCCTTCCCCTACCCTCGTGCCAAAATAGGACAAGGAGTCCGGGGAGGGTTCCTTCCGCCCAACTAAGGGCGGAATGCTCGGCATTGCACTCTACGGGGGGTCTGACGACTCCTGATCGCTCTGTGACTGATCGTCACAGTGGGGTGACTGTCCGTTATAGGGCGGTCCATCGGGCTTCCGCCGCTGATGAACACCTCGGAGGGCAATTCCGTCGGTTTGGCCGTCGAGGCTGGACGGATGGTGTAGTTGTAGTGCCGAGGACAAGCCGTTCGTCCTATAACCGACTCGGCCCGCGTATGTCCATTTCGGGCAACGCGGGCCAAGGTGCAGAATTTAGAGGAAAGAACCGAGATGGTTCGGTTCTCCCGAGGAGGCCGCTCATGACCGCTCGCACCCCTGATGCCGAGCCGCTGCTGACCCCGGCTGAGGTTGCCACGATGTTCCGCGTGGACCCTAAGACGGTCACCCGCTGGGCCAAGGCTGGCAAGCTCACGTCCATCCGCACCCTGGGTGGGCACCGCCGGTACCGCGAGGCCGAGGTCCGCGCACTGCTGGCGGGAATTCCGCAGCAGCGCAGCGAGGCCTGAGGTCGCGTAAACACCCCGCTTTGAACGGGTCGCCATCGGGTCCCCCAATCCGATGAAACCCATATTGCTTCATACGACCCGGCCTGCCCCAACAGGTTCTCGGGTCGTTCGATCGCGCTGGACTCCGCCGGGTCCAGCGCGATCTTTTTATGCCCAGGTCAGGGGAGTGTCGGAAGCTCGCCGGGGCGCCTGACAGGTAGGTGCCATTGCACATATTAAATCGAGCAGGCGTATGGATGCGATAAAAGTGTGAGTCCCAAAAACTCATGCGGTGACACCCGTCACAGATGATCACTCTTGTATATCCGGCAATGCACCCCGTAATGGGGAGGGCTCTCGCGGTGACCATCATGCGAACGGGGGATTCTCGCCCGGAGGGGCAATGCGGGAGGCGCGAGCGCCTGGCGGGGTTCACGGGCCGTCGTCACGGGCCGCGGTCCAGGGGCAGGAGTCCGGGAGGTCCGAAGGGGCCGAAGGGGCGGCGCCGAGCCCGCTACGGGAGCCGGGAGAGGCAGTGTCGGGCCGCGGAGGGCCCGGTCCGTGGCGGGTGAACCGGGGGCATCGCTGCGGGAGGCCCCGCGGCTGCCGAGCGGCTGCCGAGCGGCCGCCCCCCAACCCGGCCCGGATGGAGGCGTCCGTCAACGCGTCAGGGCCCGCATCCCCGAAGGGATGCGGGCCCTGACTTCACTGCGATCCTGACGGGACTTGAACCCGCGACCTCCACCTTGACAGGGTGGCGAGCTAACCAACTGCTCCACAGGACCTGGAATTGCAGCCGCTCGGCGGCTGCGAATCAGACTGTACAGCAGCTCAGGGGGTGCGGTCGAACCGATCAGGGGGCGGCCGCGTCCACCGCCTTCACGATCCGCTTGTCGGAGATCGGGTACGCCGTGCCGAGCGCGTGCGCGAAGTAGCTGACACGCAGCTCCTCGATCATCCAGCGGATGTCCGTCACGGCGGCGGGGACCGGCCGTCCCTTCGGCAGCTGCTCCAACAGCCAGGCGTACTCGTCCTGCATCTCGTGGACCTTCTCCATGCGCGTGGTGTCGCGCTGGACGCCCGTGGGCATCTGCTGGAGCCGCCGGTCCGCCGCCACCAGGTAGCGCATCAGGTCCGGCAGCCTGCGCAGCCCGGTGAGCGTCACGAAGCCGGCCGGCACCAGGGCCGCCAGCTGCGTCCTGACGTCCTGGATGTTCGCGACCAGCGCGAGGCTGGAGGTGGCCTTCAGGCGCCGCTCACAGGCCTGCCAGGCGGCCAGGACCTGTTGCACCTGGTTCACCGCCCGCACGGTCGTGTCCACCAGGTCCGCGCGGACGGCCTCGTAGAGCTTGCGGAAGCCCGCCTCGTCCCAGGCCGGGCCGCCGTGGTCGGCGATGAGCCGGTCGGTCGCCGCCGTGGCGCAGTCGTCGAACAGCGCCTGGACGGAGCCGTGCGGGTTCCTGGAGAGGGCCAGCTTCTGCTGGTTGCCGAGGTGGTCCGAGGCGAACTTCGCCGGGTTCACCGGGATGTTCAGCAGGATGAGCCGGCGGGTGCCCAGCCACATCGCCTGCTGCTGCTCGGCCTCGGTGTCGAAGAGCCGTACGGAGACGCTCGTGCCCTCGTCCACCAGCGCCGGGTAGGCCTTCACCGGTTGGCCCGCCCGCCGGGTTTCGAAGACCTTGCTCAGGGTGCCGATGGTCCAGTCGGTCAGGCCGGTGCGTTCCACCGACTCCCCGCCCGCCCGTTCGGCGGTGGCCGCGGCGGCCTTGGAGAGGGCCTGGCGGGCCTTCGGCTTCAGCTTGAGCCGCAGCGCCTCCAGGTCCTTGTCCTCGGCGATCTTGCGACGCCGCTCGTCGACGATCCGGAAGGTGATCTTCAGGTGGTCGGGGATCCGCGTCAGGTCGAAGTCCTCGGCCGTGACCGGCACCCCGACCATCCGCTGGAGCTCGCGGGCGAGGGTCACCGGCAGCGGCTCCCGCAGCGGCACGGCCGTGTCCAGGAAACGGCCCGCGTAGTTCGGTGCGGGCACGTAGTGCCGGCGGATCGGCTTGGGCAGCGAGCGGATCAGTTCGGTGACGACCTCCTCGCGCAGGCCCGGGATCTGCCAGTCGAAGCCCTCGCCGGTGACCTGGTTCAGCACCTGGAGCGGGATGTGGACGGTCACGCCGTCCGCGTCCGCGCCCGGCTCGAACTGGTAGGTCACCCGGAACTTCAACCGACCCTGCTGCCAGGAGTCCGGATAGTCGGCCTTGGTGACCCCGGCCGCCTTCTCCGTGAGCAGCATCTCCCGCTCGAAGTCGAGCAGTTCCGGCTCGTCGCGCTTCTTGTGCTTCCACCACGAGTCGAAGTGCGCCCCCGACACCACGTGCTCGGGGATCCGCTGGTCGTAGAAGTCGAAGAGGGTCTCGTCGTCCACCACGATGTCGCGGCGCCGGGCCCGGTTCTCCAGCTCCTCCACCTCGGTGAGGAGCTTGCGGTTGTCGGCGTAGAACTTGTGGTGGGTCCGCCAGTCGCCCTCCACCAGCGCGTTGCGGATGAACAGCTCCCGCGAGACCTCGGGGTCGATCCGGCCGTAGTTGATCTTCCGTTGGGCGACGATCGGCACGCCGTAGAGCGTCACCTTCTCGTAGGCCATCACGGCCGCCTGGTCCTTCTCCCAGTGCGGCTCGCTGTAGGTGCGCTTGACGAGGTGCTGCGCCAGCGGCTCCACCCACTCGGGCTCGACCTTGGCGTTCACCCGGGCCCACAGCCGCGAGGTCTCCACCAGCTCGGCCGACATCACGAACTTCGGCTGCTTCTTGAACAGCGACGAGCCCGGGAAGATCGCGAACTTCGCGCTGCGGGCACCGAGGTACTCGTTCTTGTCGGTGTCCTTGAGCCCGATGTGGGAGAGCAGACCGGCCAGCAGCGAGACGTGCACGACCTGCTCGGGGGCGTCCGCCTCGTTGACGTGGATGCCCATGCTCTTGGCGACCGTGCGCAGCTGCGAGTAGATGTCCTGCCACTCGCGGATCCGCAGGAAGTTCAGGTACTCCTGCTTGCACATCCGGCGGAAGGAGGAGGAGCCGCGCTCCTTCTGCTGCTCCCGGACGTAGCGCCACATGTTCAGGAACGAGAGGAAGTCGCTGGTCTCGTCCTTGAAACGGGCGTGGTTCTGGTCGGCCTGGGTCTGCTTGTCCGAGGGCCGCTCGCGCGGGTCCTGGATGGACAGGGCCGCCGCGATGACCATGACCTCGCGGACGCAGTTGTTCTTGTCCGCCTCGATGACCATGCGGGCCAGCCGAGGGTCGACGGGCAGCTGGGACAGCTTGCGGCCCAGCTGCGTCAGACGCTGCCCCTTCTTCCCCTCCGGGGAGGACTTCTCGCCCGTCTCCAGGGCCCCGAGCTCCTGCAGGAGCTGCACGCCGTCGCGGATGTTGCGGTGGTCCGGCGGGTCGATGAAGGGGAACTTCTCGATCTCTCCGAGGCCGGCGGCGGTCATCTGGAGGATGACGGAGGCCAGGTTCGTCCGCAGGATCTCGGCATCGGTGAACTCGGGCCGGGCGCTGAAGTCGTCCTCGGAGTACAGCCGGATGCAGATGCCGTCGCTGGTACGGCCGCAGCGGCCCTTGCGCTGGTTGGCGCTGGCCTGCGAGATCCGCTCGATCGGCAGGCGCTGCACCTTGGTGCGGTGGCTGTAGCGGGAGATCCGGGCGTTGCCCGGGTCGATCACGTACTTGATGCCGGGGACGGTGAGCGAAGTCTCGGCGACGTTCGTGGCCAGGACGATCCGGCGGCCCGTGTGCTGCTGGAAGACACGGTGCTGCTCGGCGTGCGAGAGGCGGGCGTAGAGGGGGAGCACTTCCGTGAAGCGCAGCTTCTTCTTGATGAGGGCGTCCGCCGTGTCACGGATCTCGCGCTCGCCGGAGAGGAAGACCAGGATGTCGCCCGGCCCCTCGGCCTGGAGCTCGTCGACGGCGTCGCAGATCGCGGTGATCTGGTCACGGTCGCTCTCCTCGCCGTCCTCCTCCAGGAGCGGGCGGTAGCGCACCTCCACCGGGAACGTCCGGCCGCTGACCTCGACGATCGGGGCGTCCCCGAAGTGCCGGGAGAAGCGCTCCGGGTCGATGGTCGCCGAGGTGATCACGACCTTGAGGTCGGGGCGCTTCGGCAGCAGCTGGGACAGGTAGCCCAGCAGGAAGTCGATGTTCAGGGACCGCTCGTGCGCCTCGTCGATGATGATCGTGTCGTAGGCGCGCAGCTCGCGGTCGGTCTGGATCTCGGCGAGCAGGATGCCGTCCGTCATCAGCTTCACGAAGGTCGCGTCCTGGTCCACCTGGTCGGTGAACCGGACCTTCCAGCCGACGGTCTGCCCGATCTCGGACTTCAGCTCCTCGGCGATGCGTTCCGCGACGGTGCGGGCGGCGATCCGGCGGGGCTGGGTGTGCCCGATCATCCCCCGGACGCCGCGGCCGAGCTCCATGCAGATCTTGGGGATCTGCGTGGTCTTGCCGGAACCGGTCTCGCCCGCGACGATCACGACCTGGTGGTCGCGTATCGCCTCGGCGATCTCGTCCTTCTTCTGGCTGACGGGCAGGTTCTCGGGATACGTGACCTCCGGCATCCGCGAGGCACGGCCGGCCAGTCGCTCGGCGGCCTTCGCGGCCTCCGCGGCGATCTCGTCGAGCACGGCCTGCTTGGCCTCGGGCTTGCGGATGCGGCGGGCGCCTTCGAGGCGGCGGCCGAGGCGGTGCGCGTCACGGAGGGAGATCTCACCGAGAAGCGTCTGCAGGGCGGCGAAGGAAGTAGACATACCTGATCGAGGATCTCACCTGGGCCCTCCGGGTGGCGAACGCATTTGTCGGGCGGACCCGTACCATTTCGGGACGAGTCCCTCGGCCGTACGAGTGAGAGGCAGCCCACCTTGTCCCGCCCCCGCCTGTTCGGCTGCGCCGTGCTCGCGGTCCTGGCGGTGCTGCTGGGCGGGGCGGCCCACGCTGCCGCCGGACCGCTCCCGGCGGATTCCGCGCAGACCGGCCGCGCCGCGGCCCCGGCGGTGTCCGGCGACCCGCGTGCGGAACCGGCGCCCGGCTTCCCGGACCGGCCCCACGCGGAAGAGGCCCTGCCCGGCGGCGGCCCCTCCTGCGCCCCCGCGTTCCCCGGGCACGGCGGTACCCCCGTCGCCCCCGCGCGCGCCGGCGGCGACCACGCACAGGTCCCGCCCGCCCGGCCGGTGCCGGCGGAGCACCGGCCCCACGCCTCGCCACGCGCCCAGGTCCTCGTACGCGGTCCGGACCGGCCGGCGCCCGGCCCGCTGGAGCTCTCCGTGATGCGGCTCTAGGCGGATCGGCCCCCACACCGGTCCGTCTCACCACCCGTATCACTGGAGCACCCGCATGCCCTCTTCCACATCCGCCGTGAAGCCCCTGCTGATCTCCGCGGGGGTCGCCCTCGCCGCCGTCACCCTCGGCCTCGTCTCCTGGCAGGCCACCACCCCCGGGGACCGGGACCGGGACCCGGGCACCGCAGGCTCCGCGCCCGCCGCCACCGCGCCGCGCACCGACACGTCCGCCGAGCTCCGGGCCCTGGCCCGCCGGGAGGACGGCGACAAGCTCGCCGTCGGCCGCGCGGACGCGCCCGTCGTGCTCATCGAGTACTCCGACTTCAAGTGCGGCTACTGCGGCAAGTTCGCCCGGGACACCGAGCCCGAGCTGGTGAAGAAGTACGTCGACAACGGCACGCTGCGCATCGAGTGGCGCAACTTCCCGATCTTCGGCGCGGAATCGGAGGCCGCGGCCAGGGCAGCCTGGGCCGCTGGGCAGCAGGACCGGTTCGCCGCCTTCCACGCGGCCGCGTACGCCCACGGTTCCAAGGAGAAGGGCTTCGCCGAGCCGCGGCTGCTGGAGCTGGCCCGCGAGGCCGGGGTCCCCGACCTCGACCGCTTCGCGGCCGACATGGCCGGTGAGCAGGCCGCAGCGGCCCTGAAGGAGGACCAGGAGGAGGGCTACCGCATCGGCGTCACCTCCACCCCGTCCTTCCTGGTCAACGGTCAGCCGATCGCCGGAGCGCAGCCGCTCGGCGCCTTCGCCGCCGCCATCGCGCAGGCCGAGGCGGCGGCGAAGCAGTGACCGACATCGGATACCTGGCCGCCCTGCTGGGCGGCCTCCTCGCGCTGCTCAGTCCGTGCAGCGCGCTGCTCCTGCCCGCCTTCTTCGCGTACTCGATCGACTCCGCCTCACGCCTGCTGGCACGCACCGGCATCTTCTACGCGGGCCTCGCGAGCACCCTCGTACCGCTGGGGGCGGCCGGCTCGTACGCCGGGAGGTTCTTCCACGGCCACCGCGACGAGCTGGTCCTGGCGGGCGGCTGGCTGATCATCGCGCTCGGGGCCGCGCAGATCCTGGGTCTCGGCTTCGCCCCGAAGCGGATCTCCGAGCTGTCCGGGCGGATCCGGCCGACCACCGCCCTGTCCGTGTACGCGCTCGGCGCGGTCTACGGGCTGGCGGGCTTCTGCGCCGGCCCGATCCTGGGCAGTGTCCTGACGGTCGCGGCGGTCAGCGGCAGCCCGGTCTACGGCGGCCTGCTGCTGGCGGTCTACGCGCTGGGGATGGCCGTGCCGCTCTTCGTGATGGCCCTGCTGTGGGAGCGCTTCGACCTGGGCCGGCGGCGCTGGCTGCGGGGCCGTACCTTCCGCGCGGGCGGCCGGGAGCTGCACACCACCTCGCTGCTGTCCGGGCTGTTCTTCATCACCCTGGGCGTGCTGTTCCTCGCCTACGACGGGGCGAGCGCGCTCCCGGGGCTGCTGGACGTGGACGACTCGTTCGCGGTGGAGCAGTGGGTGCGGACGCTGGCGGACGCCGTACCGGACTGGGCTCTGCTCGGGCCGGTCGCCGTCGGCGCGGCGGTCTTCGGCGTGGTGCAGTGGCGCCGCCGGGCGCGGGCGGAGGAGGCGCGGGAGTGACCACAGAAGGCCCCGTCCGACGGACGGGGCCTTCTTGGTGGTGGCTGGGGCCGGGGTCGAACCGGCGACCTATCGCTTTTCAGGCGATCGCTCGTACCAACTGAGCTACCCAGCCACGAGACCGTTTCCGGCCTCAGCGATCCTGACGGGACTTGAACCCGCGACCTCCACCTTGACAGGGTGGCGAGCTAACCAACTGCTCCACAGGACCTTGCGGTGTGCGAGACAAAGTCTTGCACACGGTAATGCGTACCCCCAACGGGATTCGAACCCGTGCTACCGCCTTGAAAGGGCGGCGTCCTGGGCCACTAGACGATGAGGGCTTATGGCCCGCCTGGGCGCTTTCCAGCGCGTCGGGGACGTGAGAAGCATATGGGATCCGGGGAGCTATCGCCAAAACGGTTTCCCCCGGAGGGACAATGGCCCGGTGCTGGAGATGACGCGCGAGGAGTTCGAGGAGCTCGTCGCAGAGGCCCTGGACCGGATCCCGCCGGAGCTGACGCGGCTGATGGACAACGTGGCGGTCTTCGTCGAGGACGAGCCGCCGGCCGGCGATCCGGAGCTGCTGGGGCTCTACGAGGGGACGCCGCTGACGGATCGCGGCGAGTGGTACGCCGGGGTGCTCCCGGACCGGATCACGATCTACCGCAACCCCACGTTGCGGATGTGCGAGGACCGGGAGAGCGTGGTCGCGGAGACGGAGGTCACCGTGGTGCACGAGATCGCCCACCACTTCGGGATCGACGACGAACGACTGCACGCGCTGGGGTACGGGTGAGCCGAAGAGGACTCCGGCCCGCCCCCGTCCCCGCCCGCGGCGCCGAGGCGATCGACCCGGACGTCGACCTGCACGTGCCCGCGCAGCGGGCCGAGCCGCAGGGCCGGGTGCTCGCGGCGGTGGCCGCCGGCGCCGCGGTCGGGGCCTCGGCCCGGTACGGCATCTCGCTGCTCTGGCCCGCCGTGCCCGGAGCGTTCCCGTGGGCGACCCTGTGGATCAACGCCTCCGGGTGCGGGCTGATCGGCGTACTCATGGTGCTGATCAGCGAAGGCGGGCGGTCGGCGCCGCATCCGCTGCTGCGGCCCTTCGCCGGGGTCGGCGTGCTCGGCGGCTTCACCACCTTCTCGACCTACGCGATGGACTTCTCGCGTCTGCTGGACGAGGGGGCGGCGCGCTCCGCGCTGGCCTATGCCGGGCTCACGGTGGTCGCCGCGCTGGGCGCGGTCTGGGCCGGGGCCTCGGCGACCCGGCTCGCCGTCCGGGGCCGGGGCGCGGGCCGGGAGGCGGGTCCCGGGCCGGACCGGGTGGTCCGGTGAACTGGCTCTTCGTGGTGGCGGGCGCGGTCGTCGGGGCGCCGCTGCGTTATCTGACGGACCGTGCGGTGCAGCAGCGACACGATTCCGTCTTCCCGTGGGGGACCTTCGTCGTCAACGCGGCCGCCTGCCTGATGCTGGGGGTGCTGGCCGGTGCGGCGCTGGCCGGCGCGGCCTCCTCGGGGGTGGTGCTGCTGCTGGGGCCCGGGCTGTGCGGGGCGCTGAGCACGTACTCGACCTTCTCGTACGAGACGCTGCGGCTGGCCGAACGCGGGTGGGGCTTCCTGGCCGCGGCGAACGTCGCGATGTCGGTGCTGGTCGGGTTGGGCGCGGTGCACCTCGGCTCGCAGGTGGCGCGACAACTGTTCGCCTGAGGGCGTGTCCCTCATGGGGGAAAGGGAGTTGGGCACGTCGACCCGCTGCTGCGGGCCTCATGTCCCCAGGCTCCCCAGGCTCCGGAGGTCCCCCCGTGCGCCAGTTGTCCGCTTCCCTCAGGCTGGCCGTCACCGCTCTCGCGGTCGCGGCGACGGCCGGCTGCATGAGCGTCGGCGAGGACGTGGCCACTCCGGGGCCCTCCGCCGCGGCGGACCGGCGTACCGGGTCGGAGGCGGATGTCGGGGCTGCCTCCGGCCGGGGCTCCGGGATCCGCGGCAACGGGCACGGTGCGAAGGACGGCCTGGAGGGCCAGGCCGGCGGGCAGCAGGAGGACGGCAAGGCCTCCGGTGCGACCGGCGCCTCCCCCAGCCCGGACGCGCCGAGTGCGACGCCGGGAGCGCCCGCTCCGTCGGCGGGACCGGGCGCCGGCGCGGGCGGGCAGAGCCCCCAGCAGCCGTCGACGGGCGGTTCCAGCGGTTCGGGTTCCGGTGGTCCGAGCAGGTCGGGCGGTCCGGGCGGAGGTCACCAGTCGGCGAGCCCGACGCCGGAGCCGCCGCTTCCGACGCCGCCTGTGACGGAACCCACTCCGCTGCCGTCGACCCCGCAGCCGGAGCCCAGCACCCAGCCCGGGCCCCAGGCCTAGGGCGGAGGCCGAACCCGTCTGGATGTCCGGAGGCGCGACCGAGCCCTTCCGATGGGGCGTCTGTGCAGGTCGGGGACGATTCTGCCGGAGCGACTTGCCAGACCCGGGGGAGGGTGCGTATGGTTATAGATCGTTTGATCCCATTGCCCGGCGCCGAATCCGAAGAGCGCCGCGTGGCGCGTACTCTCCCTAGCCGTGGCTGACCGCATTGAGGCGGTCGATTTGCGATTCACGGAGTTTGGGCGCGTGCCGAGACTCCGGAAGGTTTCGCATTTCGCATGTCCATTTCCAGTTCTGACCGTTCCGTCATGCCCGAGAACGACTCCAACGAGCTCATCGACGCCGAGGCCCTCGTGGTCACCGAGGCGATCGAGGCCGCTGAGGCCGAGGGAATCATCGAGGCTCTCGAGGCCGACGTGAGCGGCGGGTCCTTCGAGGACTCCACCGACGACTTCGCCGCCGATGCAGACGCTGACGCCGAGCCCACGGTCACCTTCGGCGACCTGGGTCTGCCCGAGGGCATCGTGCGCAAGCTCGCCCAGAACGGTGTCACCACGCCCTTCCCGATCCAGGCCGCGACCATCCCGGACGCCCTGTCCGGCAAGGACATCCTCGGCCGCGGTCGCACCGGTTCCGGCAAGACCCTCTCCTTCGGTCTGCCGACCCTGGCCACCCTGGCCGGCGGCCACACCGAGAAGAAGAAGCCCCGCGCGATCATCCTGACGCCGACCCGTGAGCTCGCGATGCAGGTCGCGGACGCCCTCCAGCCCTACGGCGACGTCCTCGGCCTGAAGATGAAGGTCGTCTGCGGCGGTACCTCCATGAGCAACCAGATCTACGCCCTGGAGCGCGGTGTCGACATCCTCGTCGCCACCCCGGGCCGACTGCGCGACATCATCAACCGCGGCGCCTGCTCCCTGGAGAACGTCCAGGTCGCGGTCCTCGACGAGGCCGACCAGATGGCCGACCTGGGCTTCCTGCCCGAGGTCACCGAGCTGCTCGACCAGATCCCCGAGGGCGGCCAGCGCATGCTCTTCTCCGCCACCATGGAGAACGAGATCGGCACCCTGGTCAAGCGCTACCTGTCCAGCCCGGTCACGCACGAGGTCGACAGCGCCCAGGGCAACGTCACGACCATGACGCACCACGTGCTCGTCGTGAAGCCGAAGGACAAGGCGCCGGTCACGGCCGCGATCGCCGCCCGCAAGGGCCGCACCATCATCTTCGTCCGCACCCAGCTGGGCGCCGACCGCATCGCCGAGCAGCTCGTCGAGGCCGGCGTCAAGGCCGACGCACTGCACGGCGGCATGACGCAGGGCGCCCGTACCCGTGTTCTCGCGGACTTCAAGGACGGCTACGTCAACGCGCTCGTCGCCACCGACGTCGCCGCCCGAGGCATCCACGTCGACGGCATCGACCTGGTCCTGAACGTGGACCCGGCCGGTGACCACAAGGACTACCTGCACCGTTCCGGCCGTACCGCCCGTGCCGGCAAGTCCGGCGTCGTCGTCTCCCTCGCGCTGCCGCACCAGCGCCGCCAGATCTTCCGCCTGATGGAGGACGCGGGCGTCGACGCCTCGCGCCACATCGTCCAGGGCGCCGGCGCCTTCGAGCCGGAGGTCGCCGAGATCACCGGTGCGCGATCGCTGACCGAGGTCCAGGCGGACTCCGCGAACAACGCCGCCAAGCAGGCCGAGCGCGAGGTCGCCGAGCTCACCAAGCAGCTTGAGCGCCTGACCCGCCGGGCCGCCGAGCTCCGCGAGGAGGCCGACCGTCTGGTCGCCCGTTCCGCGCGTGAGCGGGGCGAGGACCCGGAGGCCGCCGTTGCCGAGGTGGCCGAGGCCGCCGAGGCCGAGGTCGCGGCTGCCGCCGCGGCCGCCGCGGCCGAGATCGCCGCGCAGGAGCGCCGCGAGGAGAACCGCGCCCAGCGTGACGACCGCGGCAACTTCGAGCGCCGTGACAACCGCGGTGGCGACCGTGGCGGCTACCGCCGCGACGACCGCCGTGACGACCGTGGTGACCGTGGTGGTTTCCGTCGTGATGACCGTCCGTCGGGTGGTTTCCGTCGTGACGACCGTCCCTCTGGTGGCTTCAACCGTGATGACCGTGGTGACCGCGGTGGCGACCGTGGCGGTTTCCGCCGTGATGACCGTCCGTCGGGTGGTTTCCGTCGTGACGACCGCCGTGATGACCGTGGTGACCGTGGTGGTTTCCGTCGTGATGACCGTCCGTCGGGTGGTTTCCGTCGTGACGACCGTCCCTCTGGTGGCTTCAACCGTGATGACCGTGGTGACCGCGGTGGCGACCGTGGCGGTTTCCGCCGTGATGACCGTCCGTCGGGTGGTTTCCGTCGTGACGAACGCCGTGATGACCGTGGTGACCGCGGTGGTGACCGTGGTGGTTTCCGTCGTGATGACCGTCCGTCGGGTGGTTTCCGTCGTGACGACCGTCCCTCTGGTGGCTTCAACCGTGATGACCGTGGTGACCGCGGTGGCGACCGTGGCGGTTTCCGCCGCGATGACCGCCCCTCCGGCGGCTTCGGCCGCCGCGACGACAAGCCGCGCTGGAAGCGCAACGGCTGACCTCGGCCGCTGAGCTGACCTCCTGACAGGGCCCCCACGACTCCGGTCGGCGGGGGCCCCGTCGCGTGGTGGGGCGCGGCCAGGAGCCATCGCGGCCGCCCGGGCGCCTTCCGTCGGCGCGCCGTGAACTGACGCCGACAGGCCGGTCGGTCGATACCCGATCGGCTGACCGGCGCTGTCCGGCTATGCTCTGGGGTGAGCACCCGGAGGGCCATTAGCTCAATTGGCAGAGCAGCGGACTTTTAATCCGTTGGTTGTCGGTTCGAGTCCGACATGGCCTACTGCTCGCGAGGCGGAGGAACCTTCCTCTGACCTGCGCCTTGGCGCCCCACCCGATCACTTCGGGTGGGGCGCTTCGCCGTACCCGGGGCGTCCGCCGGCCTGATGTGAGCCCGAGGTGAGCCCGGCGGTACGAACGGCCCGCCGCGGGACCAGCCCTACGGCGTCCTCGGCAGCCGGCCGCCGCAACTGCGCGGTGACCCCTGCCTGGTGGGTGGAGCCACCTGCCGTTTTCCTGCGTGCACACGCAGCCGGTGTCGACGTACGCCTCACCCCACGCGAGGCGCTCCCGCATCTGCCGCTTGCGGTGCCTCACACGCACCTTCACCGTCTCGGAGTCGAGGGCGACGACGTCGACCCCGCCCGGCGCGGCAGCAACGGCGTCGTGGCGTTCAGCGGCCGCCCGTACTGCTGCCCCGATGCCGCGACCGCCGAGCGGTGCATCGAGCATGTGCGCGCCGGCGACGAGCGGATGGGGAGTGAGGCGCGTGGCCCTGGGAAAATCGTTGGCCCCGCGGTGGGGCGGGATGCCTATGATCGCCGCAAGCGGGGTCGTAGCACAGAGGTAGTGCGCCTACACAGCATGGAGGAGGACGCCGGTTCGAATCCGGCCGCCCCGCCCTTCAGCCTTGAGGACCACGGTTCGTCGGCCGGCCGTCGAGAGGGCCGGCAGAGCCGCAGCCAATCGCCGCAGCTGCCGGAGACGCATGCCGCTCGTGGTGAAGCGTCCACCGGCCGAGGCAGCACGAGCATCGCGGCCGTGCCGCCGGCCCGAATGATCGTGCGGTCGATCGACATCAGGCGCAGCCAGGCGGTCGCCGCTCCCTGTGCCCACGGACTGCAGTACACGGTCAGCGGGCCGCGCAGCGCCATGGCCGTAGCGGCACGGACTCGCACACCCGCACGATAGGCTGCGCTGAATTGCCTGGTCAGCAGGTGCGTGGGTGCGGGAGTGGCTGTGTCTGAACACGATTCGGAGATGCTTGCGGCGCGGTGGTGGAAGTGGGCGATGTCGGCCCCGTCCGGACGCAGCCCTGTGGAGGACACCACGGGTGAGCACGCGCATTGGCGCCAACCGGCCGACGTCTGGTTCCTCGCAGGCACCTACGGCGGGAGGGTGGTGCGTCGCTGCACGGTCCCGGTCGACCGGCCGCTGTTCCTTCCCGTCTTCAACACGCGGCGCCTGGCCCTCGGCTTCTCTGCCGATCCCTGGCGCATGCCGGCATCGCGCGCCGAGGCAGACCTGAACGGCATCCCGCTGCCCCTCCACGAGGCGGCCTCGAAGCGATTCTTCGCCTCTGGCCTGCCCTGGGTTGCCTGGGGTCTTTGGAGCGCGATCGACCCCCTCGCACCGGGGGAGTACGTGTTGTCCATCAAGGCTCAGTCGGGCGATTTCTGGGTGGACACGACCTATCACCTGGAAGCCGTACCGTGCGGCTAGAACGGACGGACGCGCAGGTCAGGCCATAGGGGAAGGGAGCCCGCTGTGAGCTCGGACGCCTCGTACGACGTTGCGTACGGCGGTTCCCGGGGTCGCGGGCGGTGCGGGGATGCTGCGGTGGTGCTGGTGCAACGGATCGCTGAGGTGGCGGACAAGCCCCTGGTGCTGGAGCCGGATGACCGTCGGGTGGAGCGGGAGACCAACACCTGGTGGCCCAAGGTGGTGACGTTCTCCGTGTGGCATGACGCGCAGGCCGGTTAACGGGGTGAACGTCCTGGGTGGCGGCGGTAGCGTCGCCACCGTGACTCCGGTTCTCCGTACCGAACGCCTGCTGCTCGACCCGTACACCCCCGAGGACGAGGAGGCCTTCGTGGCCCTCTTCCAGGACACCCGGGTCTCCCGGTGGATGGGGGACGGCCCCGCCGCCGAATCCGAGGACCGTGCCCTGTTCGGGCGGGTCTTCACGAAGGTCTATGCCGAGGGCCTCTTCGACGTCTGGGCCGTGCGCAGGGACGGGCGGTTGGTCGGGCACGCCGAGATCAAGCGGACCGACGAGGTCGACGGCCACGAGATCATCTACGCCCTGGCCCCCGAGGCATGGGGATCCGGTCTCGGCACCGAGATCGCGGAGGCGGTCGTCGCGTACGCGTTCGCCCGGCTCGGGCTGACCGAGGTGCATGCCACGGTGGCCGCGCCCAACACCGCCTCCCTGGCCCTGCTGACCCGCATCGGCTTCGAGCACGTCCGCGACGTACGCGAGGACGACGGCTCCACCACCCGTGTCCTGACCCGCAGGCGCGAACGGGCCACCGCCTGACGGCACGCGCGCCCAACGTGAAGCGCCCCGCCCGAGGGATCGGGCGGGGCGCTTCGGGGTGTGGGGAAGTGCGATCAGACGTTGGTGCGGCGGCGACGGCCGAGCCAGACGGTGGCCGCGCCGAGCGCGACCAGGGCCGCGGCGAGGCCGGCGTACAGGCCGGTGGACGAGCCGGCGCCGGTGGCGGCCAGGGAGCCCGTGGAGGAGCCCGTGGCGGCCAGGTTGGAGTTGCCTGTGGTGGTGGCGACGGCCTGCCGGACGTCGGTGGTGGAGGACGGGTTGGGGGTCGGGGACGGGGTGGTGGTCGGGTTGGCGGTCGGGTTGGCGGTCGGCTCGGTCGGCGCCGGCTCCGTGATCGGGGTCAGCGGGAACTGCACCGGGACGGTCACGAGCGGCCAGGTGTTGCCCTCGGCCTGGCGGACCTCGGCCTCCATCGTGATCGTGGTGCGCCCGGTCAGCTTGGTGTGCTTGCCCAGGCTGAGGCGCAGCGGCTGGGTGTGGACGCCGGAGGCGGCGCCGAAGCCCTTGGCGATGAGCGGGAGCTCGTAGCGGCTGTCCTTGGGGCTCAGGTCCTGCCAGCGGCCGCCGATCAGGGCCTGGAGCCGGAAGTCGGCGTCCTGCTGGCCCGGGTGCGACAGGGTCAGGCTGGTGGCGAGGGCGGTGCCGAAGGTGCCGTCACCGGTGGCCTGGTAGTTCAGGTCCAGGTAGGCGCGCTGCTCCTGGCCGTCCTTGCCCGAACTGACCTGCTTGAACCACGTCTTCAGCTCGCCCGTCTTGATCCGGGGGTCGACCGTGAAGAGGTGGGAGTCGGCGCCGCCGGGAGCGACCGAGTTGTTGGAACTGGTGGCGGTGAGTCCGAAGTCGCCGTTGTTGGTGGGGTAGTCCGCGCCGAGGCCGATGGTGACCTTCCAGGTCATCGCGCCGTTCGCGGGGATGTCGAAGCCCGCGCCGGGCCGGCCGGCGGACGGGGAGAACTCACCCTGCCACTCGCCGTCCTGCTGGCCGACGTGGGACGTGGTCGCCGGGGCGTCCACCGCCTCGACCTTGAAGACGATGTCGTTCTCGGCGAGCCTGCTCGGCCCCTTCGGGTCCAGCAGCAGCCACGGCTTGTACTCGACGGCCTTGCCGGTCGGGTTCTTCACCGTGAGGTCGAAGGTCTCGGCGGCGCCGCCGCGGGTCAGCGGGCCGCTGGGGACGGGAGCGCCCATCTCCGTGCGCAGCACGGCATGGCCGTCGGTGGCGGGTGCGGCGGACGCGGCAGTGGCCGAGAGCGGCAGCAGAGTGGTGACGACGCCGGCGACGACTGCGATGGCTGCTGTGGTGCGAACGGACATGGTGGACTCCCCCCAGGAATCGCGAGAGCATCGGCGGAGCGCCGAGGCGGTTGGTGTGGTCTGTGTCGTCCGGCCGGTTCGTGATCCCCCTGGCCGCGGCGACAGATGAATCTTCACCCGGATCCGATCGCGGAATCATCCCCGCAGTGTCACCGCCGTGCAACAGAGATGATCTTGGTTCTCGGGTGCCGGCTTCAGGTCGGTTTTAGGTCTTTGAGCTGCGGCGATGTCGGCTTCGAGGCGGTCCGGCGAAGAATTGGCGAAGAGGTGCTCAGGGATGGCGTAGAGTTGTGTTCACCGACGCGGGGTGGAGCAGCTCGGTAGCTCGCTGGGCTCATAACCCAGAGGTCGCAGGTTCAAATCCTGTCCCCGCTACTCATAGCCGAAGGCCCGGCCCCCTTGGGGGTCGGGCCTTCGGCGCGTTCCCGGCCGCCGAAGGCTCGGCCCCTCCGCGTGTCCCACCGTCCTGACGGCCGCCGTAGGGCCGCCGCCATGCCCCGCTGCCGGGGTCGTGGCGGGCGGGCGGAGCAAAGATCCAATGTGACAGCGGGTAATGGAATCGCCGCTCTGTGCGAGCTGATTGACGGCCCATCATGGCGCTTTGGTGGCCGACGAGATGGCGTACTCGGCTGATTTTTGCCCGACTTAGCCGCTTTTTGAGTGAAAAGAGGTGGCCAAAGCAAGCCAGGGCGTGGTCGATTGCCAGGAACGATCAAGCGCAACGGCTTGGAATCACTCCCCCACTTCTATTACCTTTCGATAACGCAGCGCGGTCGTCCCGGCCGTCGCAAGAGACGGCACCGTGCGCGTGCGTGTCCATGAGGAGTGTGCCCCGGTGGCCTCCAACTCGCCCGCTCCTGAAGGCATCGAGATCCAGGATCCGCCCACCGCGGGTGCCTGGGGCGAGTGGAACCCCACCGAGGACTCGGTCCGTCCGGTGAAGGGCAAGCACCGCGTCGCCAAGCAGCGCGGGGGACTCGCCCGCAGCTCCACCGTGCTCGGTGTCGGTGTCATCGCGGCCGTCGGTGCCAGCGGCATCGCCACCGCTCAGGACCGGCCTCAGGTCGCCATATCCGTGCCCTCCCTCCCCGACCTGCTGACCGGCGACGACGAGCGCCAGAGCGGCGGAGATTCCGGCGAGGACACCGCACGCGGTGGGACGGCGGGGGTCACCACCCAGCAGGCCGACCGCGGCGCGGACGCCGGCGAGGTACTGCGCAACCGCATCCTCCAGCAGGCCGAGTCGCAGTACGAGGCCGCCGAGGCCGAGGCGCGCGCGGAAGCCGAGCGCGTCGCCCGGGAAGCGGCGGCCCAGGAGGCCAAGGACAAGCTGGAGGCGGCCCGTCAGGCGGCCGAGGAGGCCAGGGCCGAGGCCGAGGCGAAGGCCGCGGAGGAGGCCGAGTCCGCGAGGAAGGCCGCCGAGGCGAAGGCCGCGCAGGAGCGCCGCGAGGCCTCGGCCGGGAGCTGGTCCCTGCCCACCTCCGCCTACACCCTCACCTCGCACTACGGAGTCTCCGGCTCCATGTGGTCCTCCGGCCACCACACCGGCCTCGACTTCGCGGCTCCCACCGGTACGCCCGTCAAGGCGGTCGGTGCCGGGAAGATCACCTCGGCCGGCTGGTCCGGGGCGTACGGATACCGGATCGTGCTGGAGCTCGAAGACGGTACGGAGGTCTGGTACTGCCATCTCTCCTCGATGTCGGTGACCTCGGGCCCGGTCGGCGCCGGAGACACCATCGGCCGGGTCGGGGCCACCGGAAACGTCACCGGACCCCATCTCCACCTGGAAGTACGCAAGGGCGGATCGACGACGGACCCGCTGGCCTGGCTGGAGTCCAAGGGCCTGAACGTCTGACGGACGGCTCCGCGCGCCGCGGCCCGGGCAACTGCTGCGGCCCGCACGGGCCGGAGCGCGGCGGAAGCAGCTCCTCCATCGCCGCCGCCCGTGCCAGCGCGGGTCCCGCGGTCGCGCGGCTCCGCCACAGCCGCCGAAGCAGCTCTCCTTCCCGGCCCGCGAAGTCCGCCTCGCGCAGCGGCCCCCCGCGGCGCGCCCGGTGCCGCAGCAGCGCCAGGGCGAGAGCGTCCGCCTCGTACCGGGCCACCGCACGTCCGGCAGCCCGGCCCCCGCCGCGCCGTGCCAGCTCGCGGGCGAGCGACCGGGCCGGCACCGAGGCCAGGGCGGGTACTTCGGCGGGAGCCAGCCAGCCCGCGGCCGCGTACAGCGCGAGCTCCCCGGCCACGGCCCGCAGCCGGCTGCGCCGCATCCGCACGGCCAGCCACACCAGTAGCCCGAACAGCGGGACCATCACACAGCCGTAGACGACGTAGAAGCCGTGGTCGCCGAACTGCGAGGAGCCGTTCCACAGGGCGTGCGTCCCCATGGCGAGCGCCAGCCCGATCAGCGGCAGGCAGATCCTGCGCCAACGCTGCGCGCTGACCGCGGCCACGCCGAAACCCAGCCCGGTGAGCACCGTGAACAGCGGGTGTGCGAACGGCGACAGCAGGATCCGTACGAAGAAGGTCGCCGCGGTCACCGAGTCCAGGACGCTCGTCCCGTCGGCGAGGTCCTGCACGTAGGCGTTGCCGAGGTAGAGGATGTTCTCGGTGAAGGCGAAGCCGATGGCGGCGAAGCCGGCCACCACGAAACCATCGGCAGGGCCGGTGAAATGGCGTCTGCAGAACACGAACACCAGCACCACGGCAGCCGCCTTGGCGCTCTCCTCCACCACCGGGGCGATGGCGACCGAGCCGAGCCGGTCCGCTCCCGAGGGGTCGGCGGTCGCGGCGGCTATCCACCGGGTGGCGAAGTTGTTCGCCAGTATGGCGATCAGGGCGGCGGTGCAGGCGCCCCAGCCGAAGCAGAACAGCAGCTGGGACCAGGGCGCCGGCGCGGCCCGGCCCAGCCACCGGAAGGCCGCCATGAGCGCCGGCACCGGCAGCAGGGCCAGACCGAGGCCGACGAAGAAGCCCGGCGTGCCGGTCTGCTCCCGCACGAGTTCGAGGATGGCGATGCCGGTGGCGGCGAGCAGGACGAGGAGCACGCACGTGCGGAACGTGCCGGACGGACGACGCGCGAGAACGGGGCGGAGCGCTCGGAACACATCATGACCCTAGCGATCCGCTCGGACACGTGCGGTGACGTTGTCAGTTCTCCGTGCGACGGAAGAGCAAGTCGTGTACGACGTGCCCCTTGTCGAGGCCCTGCCCCTCGAAGCGGGTGAGCGGTCGGAAGTCGGGCCGCGGCGCGTAGCCGCCGTCGGGCTGGGTGTTCTCGAAGTCGGGGTGGGCCGTGAGGACTTCGAGCATCTGCTCGGCGTAGGGCTCCCAGTCGGTCGCGCAGTGCAGGACGCCCCCGGGTGCCAGGCGGGTGGCGGCCAGCGTGAGGAACTCGGGCTGGATCAGCCGCCGCTTGTGGTGGCGGGCCTTGGGCCACGGGTCCGGGAAGTACACGCGGATCCCGGCGAGCGCGTCGGGCGCCAGCATCTCGCGGAGCAGGATGATCGCGTCCCCGTTGGCGACGCGGACGTTGTCGAGGCCGCCCCGCTCGGCGAGGGCGAGGAGGTTGCCCTGGCCGGGGGTGTGCACGTCGGCGGCGAGGATGCCGGTGGCGGGGTCGGCCGCGGCCATCTGCGCCGTGGCCTCACCCATGCCGAAGCCGATCTCCAGGACGACCGGAAGGTCGCCGAAGAGCGTCGTGAGGTCGATGACCGAGTGGCCGTCGATGTCCAGGCCCCAGGTGCCCCAGAGCCGCTTGAGCGCCTCGCCCTGTCCGGTGGTGACCCGGCTGCGGCGGGGCTGGAAGCTCCGGATGCGCCGCTCGTGGTGCGAGCCGGCCGGGTCCGGCGCGGGGCCGTCGGGGAAGCGGGGCTCGGTGCGCCACTTCGGGGGCACGTACGAGTTCGCCTCCGGCGCGGCGTCGGCGGAGTAGTCGGCGACGGGGGCGTCCGGGACGGCGGGCGGCGTGGGGTTCAGGGACTCAGACACAATGCGCTGATTCTACGACGGGGGGTCGTGCCGGCGCCGCGCGAGCGGCGGGTGGGTCGGCTCCGGTGGCGGGGTGCTCCCCGGCGGCGGGGTGCGCTCCGATCAGGCCGCTGAGAGGGTGCGGAGGGCTCGGGTGGCGATTTCGCGGCCGATCGGGAGGGAGGCCGTTGCGGCGGGTGAGGGGGCGTTGAGAACGTGGATCGTGCGCGGGGCGTCGCGGATCAGGAAGTCGTCCACCAGGGTGCCGTCCCGCAGGACGGCCTGTGCACGGACGCCGGCCGCGGCCGGGTGCAGATCCGCCGCGGTGACGGCCGGCAGGAGGCGCCGTACCGCCCGGGTGAAGGCCTGCTTCGACAGTGAGCGGTGGATCTCGCCCGTCCCGTACCGCCAGTGCCGGGAGGCCATCCGCCAGGCGCCCGGCCAGGCCAGCTCGTCGGCGACGTCCCGCGGGCGCACCGTCGACCAGTCGTAGCCCTCCCGGGCCAGCGCGGGGACCGCGTTGGGGCCGACATGGACGCCTCCGCCGATGCCGCGGGTGAGGTGCACCCCGAGGAAGGGGAACGCCGGGTCGGGCACCGGGTAGACCAGGCCCCGGACCAGGCCGGGGCGGGCCAGGTCGTAGTACTCGCCCCGGAAGGGGATGATCCGCATGCCCGGGTCGTCGCCGGCCAGGCGGGCGATCCGGTCGCAGTGCAGGCCCGCGCAGTTCACCAGCATCCGGGCCCGGAAGACCAACCCGGACCTGGTGCGCACGGCGACCGCCGACGCGCGGCGCGAAACGAGGTCCACTTCGGCGCCGTAGACGATCTCCGCGCCGGAGGACTCCGCCAGCTGGGCGCTCACCCGGCCGTAGTCCACGATGCCGGTGCTGCCGACGTGGATCGCGGCCAGTCCCTGCACCTGCGGCTCGTACTCGGTGATCTGGGCCGGGCCCAGCTCGCGCACCGGAATGCCGTTCTCCCGGCCGCGCTGGACCAGGGCGTGCAGCCGGGGCAGTTCCTCGCGCTCGGTGGCGACGATCAGCTTGCCCGTCACCTCGTGCGGGATCCCGTGCTCCGCGCAGAACTTCACCATCTCGGCGGCGCCGCTCACCGCGAAGCGCGCCTTCAGCGAGCCCGGACGGTAGTAGATCCCGCTGTGGATCACACCGCTGTTGCGTCCCGTCTGGTGCCGGGCCGGGCCCGGCTCCTTCTCCAGGACGACCACCCTCGTCCCCGGAGCCAGGCGCGACAAGGCATGCGCCGTCGACAGGCCGACGATTCCGCCGCCGATCACCAGCACATCGCAGTCCACGCCACCACCCATGCCGACACCTCCCACCCCTGCATACTGCACCCCCGCACCGACAGCGGGGCCACGCGGGTCTACGCCGGAGCCACCAGGAGGGGCCGGGCCCGCTCGCGCAGCTCCGCGACGCGCGGCTCGTCACCGTAGGGTTCCAGGCGGTGCAGCAGGTCCCGCACGTATTCGGTCGTGCGTGCCGAGGAGATCCGGCCCGCCACCTCCACCGCCTGGGTGCCCGCCGCGCACGCCGCGTCCAGATTGCCCGATTCCAGCTCCGCGACCGCGCTGACGACCAGCCGCAGTCCGTGGGATCGCACGTACTCCTCCGTGGGCCGGGACAGCGCCTGCTCGGTGAAGCGCCGGACCTGCCGGGGGAGTTTGAGGTCCCGATAGCATTCCGCCGCATCCGCGGCGAACCGGTCGTATGAGTAGAAGCCGAGCCAGATCGGATCGGGGTCGCCCTCGCGGGCCCGCTCCAGCCAGCCCTCCGCGGCCCGCAGCGCCGCTCCGGCGGCCGTCGAATCGCCCGCCTTCGCGTGCGCCCGGGCCTCGACCAGCCGGAAGAAGCTCATCGTGCGCGCCGTGGCCAGGCCGCGGTTGCGCTCGACGGCGGCCTGCGCGAGGTCCACGCCCTCGTCCGGGAAGTCGCGGTAGGTCGCCTGGAGGGACATCGAGGCCAGTACGTATCCGCCGAGCGGTACGTCCGCGGCCGCGCGGGCCAGGCGCAGCGCCTGGATGTAGTACCGCTGGGCCGCTTCCTGCTGGCCGGTGTCGAAGGCCATCCACCCGGCCAGCCGGGTCAGTTCGGCGGTCGCGCCGAAGAGGGCGCGACCCACCTCGTCGGTGTACGAGCCCAGCAGCAGCGGGGTCGCGTCCACCCGTAGGCACTCGGGGACCATCGACGAACGCCAGTCGCCGCCGCCGTACTTGGAGTCCCAGCGGCGGGCGTCCTCGGCGGCCTCGCGCAGCTTGGCCACATCGCTGTGACCCACGCGCTGCACGTGGTCGCGCGGCGTTTCGGGGCCGGACTGCGCGGGCACAACGGTGGACGGCGGGCCTGCCGTCCGGCCTGCGGGAGCTGCCATCCGGCCCGTCGCCGGACCGGTCGTACGGCCTTCCGGGGAGGGTCGGGGGGCTGGCGCCGGTGCGTCCTGGGCCGGAGCGTCGTGAGTCGAGGAGGTCGCAGCCGCGGACGGGTGGCGTACCGGACCCGCCGATCCGGCCGGACCCGCCGATCCGGCCTGGGGCGCCGGAGGTACCGGGGTCGCCGGGCCTGTCGAGCCGGCCGGACCGGTCGAGGCCGCCGGCTCCCTCGCCACCGAGCTGTCGGCGGGAGATATCAGCCACCGCGACGCGGGCGTCGCATAGGCCGCCACGGAGAACGAGCCCGCGAGTGACTGCCAGATCCCGCCCCCGCCGCGCCGCCCTGCGAGGTCGAGCCGGTAGAGGTCGGTGGCCGAGCGCACGGCCGCTCCGACGTCGCGGGGGAAGGCCAGCCCCACTTCGGGCGCGGGGTCCGCGTCCGCCAGGCCGATCTCGTGCAGCGGCACCGGCCGCCCCAGTTTCGCGCCGATGGCGGCGGCGATCAGGTGCGGGGCCGCGCCCTGCGGCACCATGCCCTTCGACACCCACCGGGCCACCGAGGTCTTGTCGTACCGAAGCGTCAGGCCGCGCTGCGCGCCGAGGTCGTTGACACGCCGGGCCAGCCCGGCGTTGCTGATGCCCGCGAGGGCGAGGACGGCGCCGAGCTTCTCATTGGGCTCGCGGAGCTCCCTGGACATGCGCCACCCCTCGTCACACGCGGAACGCACACAACGCATACGCCGCCGGGGCATAGGCGCCCGGCATTTCGTAAACCCAGCGTAGTTCCCCGCCTCCCAAGCGTTAAGGCCCTTACTTCCGTATGGCGGGATTGTTGTCCGTTTGCGCGGTCCGGCCCGGGGCAGGCGGCAGGGGCGCACGTTTCCCCGCGTGCTCCGCCTGTGTGGCCGTGCGCCCGCCCGTGCGCTCTGGCCGGTCCGCGGGCCCGGCGATTCGATGTGCGGTGCGTGGGTCGGTCCGCCGGGTGAACCGGGGTGGGCCGGGGGACGCCGCTACCTCAATCCCCGCGGGTGGCGGAACGGTCCGGGGGGCGGATCACGTCTCCCGGGCCGCGCCCGGGTGCCGGGCGCCGACCGCGCGCAACGACTCTCCGGGCGGCCCAAGAATGGCCGAAAGTGACCTATAGGGCGGTGGGAACGGAACGTCAAATACCGTGTGGCCGGGGCGTATTCGTTTGCTTGTGCGCCCCCTATAACCCCTCTCGCACGCCTGTCCCGTGGCAGCATGGACCCGAGCCACCGGGGTCCCGCAGGCTGCGCCCTCAGCGCTGTCCGTGCTGCCCGTGCCCCGGTCATGTGCCCACAGGCTGGGGAGGCGGCGGTGCGCTGGTTGGTGGGGTGGAGCAGTATCGCCGCGAGCTTCGGCACGGCCGGCCGCGTCTCCGGCCAGGTTCCCGGCCACGGACCGGGCGGACACGGCGGCGCGCCCCTGGACGGCGGCATCGCCGACGCCGCCCACGCGGCCGACCCCGGTGCGGACGCGGAGCGCACCGTCCAGCCCGTCGGTGCCCAGCTGCTCTGGGGCGACCCCGACCCGCTCTGGGCCGTCGGCGACTGGCGCCCCGACGAGATCCGCATGGTCACCGCGGACCCCTCGGACCCCTTCACCCGGCTCGCCGTGCTCGGCTGCTGCGGCGCGACCGACGCCGAGCTGCGCAGGGCCCTCTACGCGGCCCGCGGCGGTGCGCTGCGCCACCTCACCCAGTGGTCCGGCAGCTACACCGCCGTGGTCCAGGCCGGCCGCCGGATCACCGTCGTCGGCGACCTCGCGGGCGCCCGGCCCGTCTTCTACACGCCCTGGGCGAGCGGGACGGCCTACGCCACCGCCGCGCTCCCGCTCGCCGACCTCATCGAGGCCCAGCTCGACATCGGCCATCTCGCCGCCCTGCTGGCCTGTCCGGACAGCCCGGAGGCACTGGGCGACGGCACCCCGTACGCGGGCGTCCGCCGCATCCCGCCCGGGCACGCCCTCATCCTGCGCGAGGGCTCCCGCGAGATCACCGGCTACGAGCAGGTGGCCTCGCTCGCCGTGGCCGCGCCCGAGGCCGACGCCGACCGGGCGGTGGAGGGCGTACGGGAAGCGTTGGTGGATGCGGTGCGCGCCCGGCTCACGGCTCCGCGGCATGCTCCCGACACCCGGCCACCGTACGATCCCGGCCCCGTGCCCGGCATGGGACCGGCCGACCGGCGTGCTGCCCGCGGCGCCCCGGCCCCCGGGGTGGGCGCCGACCTGTCCGGCGGCAGCGCCTCCGCGACGCTCGCTCTCCTGGCGGCCGGTCTGCCGGGTGCCCCCGGCAGTCTCACCAGCCCTGCCGGGGCCCGGCTGCTCGCGGTCACCTTCAACGACCTGGCCACCCCGCAGGGGCGCGAGGACGAACTGGAACGCGCCAGGGCCGTGGCGGCAGACCCGCGGCTGCACCACGTCGTGGTCGCCGCCGCGGCCGAGGCCCTGCCGTACACCGACCTGGACGGCCCGCTCACCGACGAACCCGGCCCCTCGCTGGTCTTCGCCGCCCGCGAGCGGCGCAGACTCGCCGCGGGAGCGGCCGACCACTTCACCGGCCACGGCGCCCGGCAGGTCCTCGACGCCCATCCGGCCCGTATGGCCGACCTCCTGATGGACCGCCGTCGGCGCCACCTGCTGCGCCCGGTGGCGGCGCTGGCCCGCTCCGCCTCGGCCGCCGGAGCGGCCGGGGAGTCCCTGCTGGTGCCGCTCACCGTGTACTCGGCGGCCCGCAGACTGGCCCGTACGACGTACCGCGCGGGCATGGAGGCCGCCGCGGCCAGGCTCCGCGAAGGCGGGGTCACCGAACGAGCCTCCGGCCCGGTGGACGCTTCCCTCGCGGCCCTGACCTGGTCTCGGCCGGGTCCGGCGGCGGGCTGGCTCACCGGGGAGGCGCTGGCGGAAGTATCGATCCGGCTGTCGGCCGCGGCCGGGCGGCCGCCGCTGTCGCTGCGGCCGGGAGAGGCGCGGGCGCGTTCCGCACTGGCCCGCCAGGCCGCCGACCACCGGGTCTTCGAGCAGGCCGTGGAGGTGCGCAGCCAGCGCCTGCACGCCCCCTTCCTCGACAACCAGGTCGTACGGGCTGCGCGTGCCCTGCCCGAATCCCTGCGCGTGCAGCCCGGCGCCCGAGCGGAGATCCTGCGCAGCGTCCTGTACTCGGCCGGCGTGCGCGAACTCCCGCCGGGCTGGGGCGCCACCGCGCACGCGCCGAACGAGACGGCAACCAGGCTGGGGCTGCGCGCCGCCCTGGGTGACCTGCTGGACCTCTTCGCCGCCCCGCTGCTCGCGGACGCCGGGCTGATCGAGGCCCGGGTCGTGCGCCAGGCCCTGCTCGACGCGGCCGACGGACGGCCGGTCCCGCTGGACGGGCTCGCGGAACTCGTCTCGATGGAGCTGTGGCTGCACCGGCTGCTGGCCCGGCGCGGCACCTGCTGGACGGGTACCTCGGCGGCCCGACGGAGGGCCGTGCCCGAGGGGGTTCCGGTGCACCGCCCGGCGCTCTCCTGACCGGGCCCTACCGGCTGACCGGGCCCTACCGGCCCAGGACCAGGGCGGTCGCGATCGCCGGGCCGAAGGCGCCGCCCAGCTGGTAGCAGAGGGTGAACAGGCCGATGGCCGTGGGGCGCTGGGCGTCGGGGGCGCTCGACGCGGCCTGCACCGACAGCACGGCACTGGCGCCGGCCGCGCCGAACACGCCGCCGAGGGTGGCCGCCAGGAGCAGCGGGCCCGAGCTCCCGAACACCGCGAGCACCACGGCCAGCGTGCCGACCGAGACCAGTACGGCGCGTACGGCCGTCCGGCCCATGCGCGCCGAGCCCGCCGCCAGCAGCCAGGAGAGCGCGGATCCGGTGAGCAGCGTCACGAGCTGACCGGTGCCGGCCGCGGTGACGTCCCAGCCCGCGCGGTCGGTGAGCAGCCGGGGCACGGCGAACAGCAGGGTGAAGTACGAGGTCGACAGCGCGCACGCGAGCAGAGCCGAGCCGAGGAAGAGGCGGCTGCGGACCAGGGCGGCCGGGACGAATCCGTCGGGCCGGCGCCGCATGTGGAGCGTAAGGAGCCCGGCGGCGATGGCCGCGGAGCCCAGGGCGGCGGCCGGCGCGTGGGGGAGCAGGACGAGGGCGGTGGCCAGCACGGCCAGCAGTGCGGCGCCGCGCGTGTCGAACCGACCCTGCGGGGCGGCGGCCGGGGCCTGCGCGTACCGGCTCACCGCGGGCACCGCCAGGAGCGAGACCAGGGACACCGAGAGCGAGAGCCGCCACGACACGGTGTGGGAGAGCTGCGCGCCGAGCAGCGGGCCGGACGCGCCCAGCATGCCGAAGCCGGCGCTGATGACGCCCATGCGGCGGGCCGAGCCGGCCAGGCTCATCGCGGCCGCCACCAGGCCGGCGCCGCCCACGGCCTGGGCGGCTCGGCCGAGGAGGACCGCCGCCAGCCAGGGGGATGCGGCGACGAGGAGTGTGCCGCCGAGGAGGAGGGCGGTGGACAACCGGAGGACCGGGGTGAGGCCCCGGCGGCGCAGCAGCCCGGCCAGCAGCGGGACGGAGACGGCCATGGCCCAGGCGAAGGCGGCGACGAGCCGGGCCGCGGTCGAGGTGTCCACCCCGAGGGAGGCGGCCATGTCCGGAAGGATCAGCACGGGGGCGTTGGCCGTGGCGGCCACGGGGGTGGCGAGCAGGGCGAGCCACAGCACGGGGACCGGGGCGGTGCCGGGGGCGGGCTTCGTGGCGGTGGCGGTGGTCGTGGCCGTAGTGGCGGTCGCGGCTGTGGTGGCCGTGGTGGCGTTGACGGGTTTGGGGGTCATGTGGCGCCGGCTCCGATCCGTCTCAAGGTTCAGAATCTCAACGTTGAGATAAAAGCAGGGCCATCCTCTCAACGTCAAGTGTCTCAACGTTGAGATATTCTGGAGGGCGACAGACACGTCGACAGACACGTCGACAGACACGTCGACAGACACGTCGACGGGCGCACGTCGACGGAAGAGGAGGCGGCATGAGCGACGCGGTGGACGCGATCATCGGACAGTGGGCGCGGGAGCGTCCCGAGCTGGTACCGGGCCTGTGGCCGGTCGAGGTCCTGGCCCGGATCCAGCGGATGAACCGGATCCTCGACAAGCACCTCAAGGCCTTCGCGGCAGAACACGACCTGGAGGCGGGTGAGCTCGACATCCTCTTCACCCTCCGCCGCAGCGGCCCTCCGTACGCGCTCACCGCCGGAGCCCTCATCCCGGCCGCCATGGTGACCTCCGGGGCGATCACCAACCGCATCGACCGCATGGAGGCCAAGGGGCTGGTGGAACGGGTGCGGGACGGCCAGGACCGCCGTACCGTCCGGATCCGGCTGACCGAGCACAGCGTCGGCCTCACCGAGTCGCTGCTCGAAGACCACCTGCGCCGGTACGCCGAACTGCTCGCCCCCCTCGACGCCGCCACCTGCGCCACGGTCGCCGAGGCCCTGCGCACCCTCCTGGAGGCCGGCGGCGACACCTCGATCACCTGAGGCCGGGCCGCGCCGACGGTCACCACGCTCCCGGCGGCGCGACCGCCGGCACGGGCCCGTCCCCGAATGGCGCCGCCACCCACCGCCCGGCCGGGCAGAATTGGCGGGTGCGGTACCTCATCCTCGGCGTCACCGAGGCACACGACGAGACCGGTGCCCCCCTTCCGATCGGCGGCGCCCGGCTGCGCGCACTCCTCGCCGCGCTCGCCCTACGCGCCGGCCGGACGGCCGCCGTCTCCGCACTCGTCGACGACGTCTGGGGCGAGGCCCCGCCCCTGGACGCCCCCGCCGCCCTCCAAGCGCTCGTCGCCCGCCTGCGCCGGGCCCTCGGCGGCCGGGACGCCGTCCACGCCGCCCCCACCGGCGGATACCGCCTCGCCGCCGCCCCCGACGACGTCGACCTCCACCGTTTCACCCGCCTCGCCGCCGAGGGCGACCGGGAGCTGGCCGCCGACCCGGAGGCCGCCGCCCGCACCCTGCGCACCTTCTCCCTCTGGCGCGGCCCGGCCCTCGCAGACCTGGCCGAGCCCGCCCGTACCGCACACGCAGCCGCCCCCGAAGCCCGCCGCTCGGCCGCCCTGCGCCGCCGCATCGAGGCGGACCTGCGCAGCGGCGCCACCGCCCCGGAGCTGCTCCTGCCGGAGATCGAGGCGCTGGTCCACGAGAGCCCGTACGACGAACCGCTGCGCGCCCAGCAGCTGCGCGCCCTGCGAGCCGCCGGCCGCAACGCCGACGCCCTCGCCGCGTACGAACGCACGCGCCGCGCCCTCGCCGACGGCCTCGGCACCGACCCCGGACCCGAACTCACCGCCCTGCACGCGGAACTGCTCCGGCCCCAGCCGCCGCAGACGTCCCTGCCGTCACGGACTCCGCGACCGCCGGGGACCGCACCGGCACCGCTGAAAACCCAGAACTCCCAGAGCTCCCAGAACTCCCAGCACACCGAGAACGTCCAGACCCCGCCCGGCCGGCCGCCGCAGCCCGGCGGCCCGCCGGCCCCGTCCACCCGCCCGGAGGCCCCGGGCCCGGCCTCGGTGCCGGCCTCGGTGCCGGCGCCGCGCGGCAATCTCCGTCCCCGTCTGAACTCCTTCGTCGGCCGCGAGCCCGAACTGGCCTCCCTCCGCGACGACCTGGCCCGGCTGCGCCTCATCACCCTCACCGGCCCCGGTGGTTCGGGAAAGACCCGCCTCGCCGAACACGCCGCCGCGTCCCACCCCGAGCCCGGCTGGCTCGTCGAACTCGCCCGCCTCGAACACCCCGACGCCGTCCCCGGCGCCGTCCTGAGCGCCCTCGGTCTGCGCGAGAACTCCCTGGTCGCCCGCGAGACCCCGGCCCCGACGGCCGCCGCCGACCCCACGACCCGGCTCGTGGAGCACTGTGCGCACCGCCGTCTGCTGCTGGTGTTGGACAACTGTGAGCACGTTGTCGAAGCTGCTGCGGCGCTTGCTGAACGCCTCCTTACGCATTGTCCTGGTGTTCAGGTCTTGGCCACCAGCCGCGAACCCCTCGGTGTGCCTGGGGAGATGGTTCGTCCGGTGGAACCGCTGCCCGACCCGATTGCGCTGCGGTTGCTGGGCGACCGTGGGGCGGCGGCCCGTGCCGGGTTTGCGGTGGAGGAGGATCCGGTCGCCGCTGCGGAGATCTGCCGTCGTCTCGATGGGCTGCCGTTGGCGATCGAGTTGGCGGCGGCGCGGCTGCGGCTGTTGACCCCGCGGCAGATCGCGGATCGGTTGGACGATCGGTTCCGGCTGTTGACCGGTGGTTCCCGTACGGTCCTGCCGCGTCAGCAGACCCTGCGTGCGGTCGTCGACTGGTCTTGGGACCTGCTTGACGAGGCCGAGCGCACGGTCCTGCGTCGGCTGTCGGTCTTCGCGGGCGGCTGTGACCTCGCTGCCGCCGAGGCCGTGTGCTCCGATCCGGCCGGGGACGGCGTCGCGGACGTCGCCGACACCCTCGGCTCCCTCGTCGACAAGTCCCTCGTGGTCGCCGCCCCCGCCCCCGACGGCACCGCCATGCGCTACCGCATGCTCGAAACCATCCACGAGTACGCCGCCGAACGCGCCGCCGCCCACCCGGCCGACGCCCGCGCCACCGCCCGCCGCCACGCCGCCCACTTCCTCGCGTTCGCCGAGCGGGCCGAACCCCTGATCCGCACCGCCGCCCAGCTCCCGTGGATCCGGCTCGTGGAGACCGAACTCGACAACCTCCGTGCCGCCCTGCACACCACGACCGCCCACGAGGCCGACGCCGAAACCGCACAGCGGCTCGCCTGCGCCCTCGGCTGGTTCTGGTGGCTGCGCAACTACCGTGTCGAGGGAGCCGAGTGGACGACCCGGGTCCTCACCCTCACCCCGGGCCGAGCGCCCGAGGGAACGCCCGCGTACTGGCGCCGCATGCACCTCCAGGTCCTCGGCATGTTCCTGCTCGCGGACAGCGACTCCGCCAGGAAGTTCCGCACGCCCGAATACCGGGAGCTCGCCGTCCGAATCAGGACGGCCTTCCGCCGGGACTCCCCCGAGACCGCGGTCTTCCCGGGGATCCTCTGGCCCGCCACGTCCTTCCTCGTCGGCGACGCCGTCGACATCGGGACCGACCTCGACCGGTCCGTGGAGAACTGCCGCCGGCATGCGAGCGAATGGGAACTCGGCATCATCCTCATGCTGCGCGCCCGAACCGCCATCGACATCACCGGAGGGCTGTCCACCGTCGACGCCGACCTCGCCGAACTCCACGGCATCGCCCGGCGCGTCGGGGACCGCTGGACCCGCGCCCAGGTCGCCGGCGCCGCTGGGGAGATCGCCTTCTCGCGCGGCCGGTACGCCGAGGCCCGCACCGAGTTCGAGGAGTGCCTGCGCCTCGCCCGCGAGGTCGGGGACCACGGCGAGGTGCCCTTCGCCATCGCCCGGATCGCCGAGGCCGCCTACAGTGCGGGCGACCTCGACGACGCCGAGCGGCTCCTGGCCGAGGCCGGGGAGGAGACCGACCGGCACGGCGGCGCGCAGGACGTCAGTGCCTACGCCCGGTTCCTCGCGGCCCACCTCGCCCTCCAGCGGGGGGACGCCGTCCGAGCCAGAACGGAGTGCGAGCTCGCCCGCGTCCAGACCGAACGGATCACCGTGCCGGCCCAGCTCACCGCCGGGCTGGACACCGTCGACGCCCTCCTCACCGCACGCGAACACGGGCCGGAGGCCGCACTGGCTCTGATCGGACCCGCTCTGCACGCCGCCGTCACAGGGCGCTGCGCCGAGCGCGTCCTGGCCGGCGTCGCGGAGGCGGCTGCCCGGTTCCTGGCCGACGCCGACCGTCCCGCCGAGGCCGTACGGGCCCTCGCGGCGGCCACCGCCTGGCGCGCGGGCCTGCCCCGCTCGGTCCCCGAGGAAACCGTCGTGGACGGCCTCCCGGAGCGCACCCGGGCGCTGCTCGGCCCCGACCGCTGGGCGCGGGAGGAGGCGGCGGGCGCCGTGCTCACCCCGGCCGGGCTCGTCACCGCGCTCACCGCCGGCTGATCACCTGCCGCTGATCACGGACAGGCATTCAGCGGCAGGTGATCACCGCGTCGGCCCAGCTCGCCAGCGTCGGCAGCCGGCCCGGGCCGGCCCGCTCCACCACCAGCCGCAGCGACGTGCGCCCTTCGAGGGAGACCTGGACGGCCGCGGGCGGATCCTCGTACCCGAGGGCCCCGGACTGCCACAGCCGCTGCCCGTCGGCGTAGACGGAGAAGCGCAGCGACCCGTCGGTGAGCAGCGACAGGCCGTCCACTCCGGCCCAGGCCGAGAGGCCGGTGCACTGCCGGTTGAGGGCGATCTCCACAGAGGAACGCGAGTTCACGGTGATGCCCTGCGCGAACCGCCGGTCGCCCACCCGCAGCCCCCACCGCTGCCACACCCAGCTGCTGTGCCAGGTCTGCAGCTCCGGGCCGCTGTGGTCGCCCCGCACCGAGTAGGGGAGGGCCGCCAGCCGGAACGACTGCGGCGGCTTCGGGACCGGCGCCGGGGTCGTCGGCGTCGGCGCGGGCGTGCTCGGGGACGGCGCGGGCGCGGGCTTCTCCCGGCTGGGGGAGGGCGACGGAGACACCGAGGGCGCCGCCGGGGACGGGGAGGCCGAGGCCGATGGTGCCGGCTTGCGCGACGGGGGTACGGAGGCCCGCGCGGGCTGCGGCTCCGTCTCCGGCGGGCTCGGCTCCGCCGAGGGCGACGGGGAGGCGGGTGCCCTGGGGACGGCGGGTGCTGCCACGCTCGGCGCCGGCTTCACCCGGGCCTGGGGCTCGGGCTCATCCCCGGCCAGTGCGAACACCACCCCGGCTGCAGTGGCGACCGCGATACCGGCGGCGAGGGCGGCCTTGGCCGGCAGCCCGAGTCCCTCGGCCGCCAGCGCACCCCCGGCCGCGGATCCGGAACCACTGACTCCGGCCCCGCCGGCAGCGCCCCCTGCGGCCCCCGCCCCGGAACCGGCCGTACCTCCCGCAGCCCCGCCGGCACCGGCCGCCGTACTGCCCGCGGCGGCCGCCGCGGCCCCGGCCCCGCCCGCGGCGACGGCCCCACCGGCCACCACCCCGGCCGCCTTGGCCGCGTACCCGGCGGCGAACCACCCGATGACCGCAACCGGAAGCAGCGCCGGAATCCCCGCGTTGACGTCCTTGAGCTCCCCGGCGGCCAGCCGGCACTTCACGCACTGCTCCAGGTGCTTGCGCAGCCCCCGCTCCGCCCGCATCCGCAGCCCACCCCGCGCGTAGGCGCCCAGCCGGTCCGCGTACCGCGCGCAGTCGCCGCCTTCGCTCAGCGCCGAGCTCACATGGGCCTGCAGGTAGGCCTGCTTGAGGCCTTCGCGGGCGCGACTGGCCAGCACCGCCGTCGCGTTGGCGCTCAGCCCGAACAGCGGGGCGATCGCACTCGGCGACGCCTCTTCGACGGTGGTGTGCCACAGCACGGCCTGCCACCGCTCGGGCAGGCTCCGGAAGGCCTGCATGGCCAGCGACTGCTCGGCCACCCGCATGGCCCGCACGTCGGCGCCCAGTTCGAGGGTGTCGTCCCCCGAGAGCCCGGACATCCCGGCGCCGCTCTCGGTACGCGTGGCCGCCTGCTCCGCGAAGACGGCGAAGTCCTCGACGAGGTGCTCCCGCTTGGCCGTCTTGGCCCAGGTCGCCGCGACCCTGCGTACGGTGGTGAGCAGATAGGCCCGCACCGACTGATCCGGCCCGGCCCCGCCCCGTACCGCCTGCAGGGTTCGTGCGAACACCTCGGCGGTCAGGTCGTCCGCGGTGTGCTGGTCCCGGCAGCAGGACCGCGCGTAGCGGCGTACGGCGTCGGCGTGGCGGCGGAACAGCTCCGCGTACGCGCCGTCGTCACCGGCTCGCATCCGGGCGATCAAGTCCCCGTCGGACGGCGGCAGCTCACCCCCGGAGCCGACCGGACCCGAAGGACCCGAGAGACCCGACGAACGTGCGCGCCCCCCGCCCGGTTCGCGCTGCGCCGGCACCTGCCGGGCGGGGAGGCTGCCCAGCTCGGTCTCGCCGCCGGCGCCACCGGACGACTCTTCACGCCCGTCAATGCTCATCGCGGAAGCCCCCGCACGACACGCTCAACCGGTACACCGATTAAGCGTGTCACATGGCGGACACGCGTCGAACCCCTCCGGGCGCCATCCACCCGTCCGGGAAGGTTTCGACACATCACCGAACACGCCGCCGCGCGTGCCGACGAACCATCGGCACCCGGACGTCCGTCCGGTACCGACCCCGTACCGGCCCGGCACCGACCCGGCGCCGGCCCACCGGGATCACGCAGTCCGGGAACGCAGCCCTTCGAGCAGGATGTCGAGCAGCCGGGTCGAAGCCGCCGCCTGCTGCGCCGGGTCGGGCAGCGCGGGCGCCGCCGTCGCTATCACCAGCAGCACATCGGCCACCGTGACGTCACCACGCAGCTCACCGGCCTCCCGCGCCCGGTGCACCAGCCGGCCGACGACCTCCAGCAGCGCACCCGCACCCGCGTCGTCCGAAGGCTCGTCGTCAGAGGCGCTCCGCGCCGCTCCCACGACCCGCAGGCCGGGAGTCCCGGCCGCCTCTGCCGCCTGGCGCTGGTGCGGAACCCGCACCTCCTCCGCCTCCCCGGCCGCCTCCTCGGCGGTCGAGCCGACGCGCAGCACCTGAGGCGGCAGCAGCCGCCCGGCGCCCGAGGCCACGGAGGTGCGCAGGAAACGCGACAGCGCCTGCCACGGCTCCTCCTCCTGGCCCAGTGCCGTCTTGGCCTGCTCGGTCAGCCGGGCGGTCTCCTCCTCGGCTATCCGCCGCACCAGGACGTCCTTGCTCGGGAACCGCCGGTACACGGTTCCGACACCGACCCGCGCACGGCGTGCCACGTCCTCCATCGGAGCTCCGTAGCCGAGCTCGCCGAAGACTTCGCGGGCCGCGCGCAGCACGTGCTCCAAGTTGCGCTGGGCGTCGACGCGCAGCGGCGTGGACCTGCCCACACCGTGCGTGGTCGCGCTGGTCAGTGCGCGACCGCCGCCCTCGACCGAGAGAGCGGTCGCAGAACCATGGAAATCGGAAATGTTCATATGTATCCCCCGGTAATCATTTGTCTCCCCCCGGAGACACTCCCCGCCTTCACGCCGAGGGGGGCCACGGTCTCAGGCCCGGTCCTCGACGAGATACGAACATAGTTGAGCCAGAGTCAATTCAGAAGAGGCAGCCCCGGACGGACCACCGCCCGATCGGAGCATTCACCCCCACTTTTCCCTTCCATGCCCTCGGAACCTCCCTCTCCGCCCGCCCTGACCTGCGAAGTTCCGCCACCTCCAGAGGTCCTCCTCCGCCCCGCCCCAGGACCACCACCGGTCACACAATGTGCCGGGCCTGTGGACAAACTCCCGGCCACGTTGCGTCATGGGATGGTGAAGGCTGCTAACTCCCGGGGCGCGGCCCCCGGTACCCCGCCCCGCACGCGCATCCTGATCGTCGGCGGCGGCTACGTCGGCATGTACACGGCGCTTCGGCTCCAGCGAAAGCTCAGAGCGGGAGAAGCCGAGGTCACGGTGGTCACGCCCGAGCCGTACATGACCTATCAGCCCTTCCTCCCGGAAGCGGCAGCGGGCGCGATCTCCCCGCGTCACGTCGTGGTCCCCCTGCGCCGCGTCCTCGGCAAGTGCCGCATCGTCATCGGACAGGCCACGAGCATCGACCACGCCAAACGGACCGCGACCGTCAACACCCTCGCCACCGCCGACGAGGGCGTCGGCCCCATCGAGATCGAGTACGACGAGCTCGTCCTCGCCCCCGGCTCCGTCTCCCGCACCCTCCCCGTGCCCGGCCTCGCCGACTACGGCATCGGCTTCAAGACCGTGGAAGAGGCCATCGGCCTGCGCAATCACGTCATCGAGCAGATGGACATCGCCTCCTCCACCCGAGACCCCGCCATCCGCGACGCCGCCCTCACCTTCGTCTTCGTCGGCGGCGGTTTCGCGGGCGTCGAAGCCCTCGGCGAGCTGGAGGACATGGCCCGGTACGCGGCGCGGTACTACCACAACATCAAGCCCGAGGACATGAAGTGGGTCCTCGTCGAGGCCAGCGACCGCATCCTCCCCGAGGTCGGCCTCGAGATGGGCGTCTACACGGTCCGCGAACTGCGCAGCCGCAACATCGACGTCCGTCTGGAGACCCGGCTCGAATCCTGCGAGGGCCGCGTCGCCGTCCTCAGCGACGGCGCCCGCTTCCCCACCCGCACCATCGTCTGGACCGCCGGCGTCAAACCCCACCCGGTCCTGGCCGCGACCGACCTCCCCAAGAACGAACGCGGCCGTCTCGTCTGCACCTCCTTCCTCACCGTCGAAGGAGTCGAGCACGCCTGGGCCGCGGGCGACGCCGCCGCCGTCCCCGACATCACGGCCCCGCCGGACGCCGAGGGCCCCCGCCGCGAGTGCGCCCCCAACGCCCAGCACGCCGTCCGCCAGGCCAAGGTCCTCGCCGACAACCTCCTCGCCGCCTTGCGCGGCGAGGTCCTGACCGAATACGCCCACAAATACGCCGGCTCGGTCGCCTCCCTCGGCCTCCACAAGGGCGTCGCCCACATCTACGGACGCAAGCTGAAGCGCTACCCGGCCTGGTTCATGCACCGCGCATACCACCTCAGCCGCGTCCCGAGCTTCAACCGGAAAATGCGCGTACTTGCCGAATGGACCCTCTCCGGCCTCTTCAAGCGTGAGATCGTCTCCCTTGGCTCACTCGAACACCCCAGGGCAGAATTCGAACTGGCCGCAGGCGGCGGCCCCAAGTCACCTCCCCCGCCCCTCGCCCCCAACCCCCCGAAGAACGGCCAGGGCTGACGTTGTCAGTGCGGTCGGCCACACTGGACGTGTGACCATAGGTGTGCTCACACCTGCACAGAGTGACAACGTCCCGTCAGCGACCGCCCACGAGCGACACAGCGACCACTCGCGACACCACGAGGCTTGAACGCAGTGAACTTCACGCGCTGGAGCGCCCGGTTCCCCGGAACACAGCGCCGCGCCGCCGCCCGGACCGAACACGCCGCAGCCCAGGCCAAGCGGGGCGAAGGCGCGGTCCCGGCAGCCCGCGGCGGCCGCCCCGACCCCGGAGCGGAGCGGTCCGCGCCCGCCACCGACGGCCACCCGGCGGACCCCACGGTCTCCGGCACAGGAACGGCGACCGGGACGGCCAAGGGCAGCACCGGACCGGGCACCGGCACGACCCCGGCCCGGCGGACCGGCGCCCTCACCGCCGTGCCCTCCCTCGACGAGCTCCCCGCCCGCGAGGTCCTCGCCCGGCTCCCCGCCCTGGTCGCCCTCGTCCACGGCCCCGAACACCGCGTCGCCTACGTCAACGACGCCTACACCGCGGGCTTCGGCACCCGCGCCCCCGGCGCCCCCGCCCACGAGGCCCTCCCCGAACTCGGAGAGCTCGGCCTCCTCCCGCTCCTCGACCAAGTCCAGCGCAGCGGCAAGCCCCGCACCGCCAAGAACCGCACCGCACCGGGCGGCGGCAACTCGTACACCGTCACCTGCACGCCCGTCGAGTTCCCCCGCACCGGGACGGAGACCGGGAGCGTGCCCGAATCGGAAGCCCACGACAGCGGCGTCATGATCCACCTCGCCGACGTCACGGACCACGCCGAGGCCGTCGAGCGCCTGCGCGCCAGCGAACGCCGCCAGCGCGAAGCCGCCGTCACCCTCCAGCGCTCCCTGCTCCCGCAGGAGCTGGAACAGCCCGACGACCTGCGCATCGCCGCCACCTACCAGCCCGGCGGCACCGAGGCCGCCGTCGGCGGCGACTGGTACGACGTCATCACCCTCGGCGCCGGACGCACCGCCCTCGTCATCGGCGACGTCATGGGCCGCGGCGTCCGCGCCGCCGCCGTCATGGGCCAGCTGCGCACCGCCGTCCGCGCCTACGCCCGTCTCGACCTGCCCCCGCACGAGGTGCTCCAGCTCCTCGACGGACTCGCCGCCGAGATCGACGCGAGCCAGATCGCCACCTGCGTGTACGCCGTCCACGACCCCAGTGAGGGCCGGCTCGCGTATGCCTCCGCCGGACACCTCCCGATCCTCGTCCGCGACGAGCACGGCACCGTGCGCAGAGCCGCAGACCCCACCGGCCCGCCGCTCGGCACCGGCGGCTGGCTGCACACCTCCGGCACCATCCCGCTCGGCCCCGGCTCCACCGCGGTCCTCTACACCGACGGCCTGGTCGAACGCCGCGGAGAGGACATCGACGAGGGCGTCGCCGCGCTCGAACGCGCTCTCGCCGGAGCCCAGGGCACCCCCACCGTCATCTGCGACCGCCTCATGCGCGCCCTCGGGGTGGACGCCGACCACGACGACGACGTCGCCGTGATGGTGCTCCAGCAGCCCGCGCGCAACGGCGCGGACGCCGAGCTCTTCCACAACGCCGCCCTGGAACTCCTGGGTGGCATCGAGGCAGCCCCGCGCGCCCGGGCCTTCGCCCAAGGAGTCCTCGCCTCCTGGCGCTTCCCCGTCGAGCTGTGCGACCTCGGGGTCCTCGCGGCGAGCGAACTCGTCGCGAACTCCCTCCAGCACGGCACCCCGCCCATGCACCTCCGGCTGCGCCGTACCGACCGCCGGCTGATCATCGAGGTCACCGACGGCGACGACCACCTCCCGCGCCGCCGCCGCGCCGAACCAGCCGACGAGACCGGCCGCGGCATCTCGATCGTCGCGACCATCGCCTCCTCCTGGGGCTCCCGCCGCACCCCGGGCGGCGGCAAAGCCGTCTGGTGCGAGTTCGCCCTGCCGGACAAGTAGCCCGAGCGCCCGGACACGCCGAAGGCCCGGGTCCGCGCAGACCCGGGCCTTTCGCCTGCGCACCTACCGCCGCGCCTCCGCGTGCACGGGCTGCGCGGACTCCTTGACCGCGGCGGGACCGCCCTGCGCGACGATCCTGCTCGCCAGCACGGGGTTGTCCTGCATCGGCGTGAGGCCCTTGCCCAGTCGCAGCGCCAGGCCGGCGATCCCGAGCGACACGAGTACGAAGACCGCGATGTACAGCATCGGAACACCTGCACCCAGCGGCACCCCGAGCGGCCCCAAGGCCAGCGCCATCTGCTTGACCAGCGCGAACGCCGAGTTGTACTGCCCCACCGAGCCCTCGGGCGCCAAGTCGGCGACCAGCGGGGCCAGCGTCGGCGACAGCATGGCCTCACCGATACCGAAGAGCGCGTACGTGGTGATGAACGCGGCGGCGGCCATCATCGCGCTGCCATGTCCCAGCCCCGAGAACCCGGCGATCAGCCATGCCCCCGTCCAGATCAGCCCGACGAGCGCGATCACCCGCGACCGGCGGCGCTTCTCGACCAGCTTCAGCACGACGAACTGCGCGAGGACGATCGCACCGGTGTTGGCGGCCAGGGCGAAACCGAGTGTGGAGGGGGAGATCCCGGCTGCCTCCGTACCGAAGGCGGCGAGACCCGACTCGAACTGCCCGTAGCAGGCGAAGAACACCACGAAGCCCAGCACGCACAGCTGCACCATGGTCTTGTGGCGCAGCAGCCGCTTCCAACCGCTGCCACCGGCCCGTGCCGGGTCCTTCGGCACGGCGTCCTTGATGGCCGGCACCTGCGGCAGCCGCACGGTGGCGACGACGCCCGCCAGCACCAGGAACATCACGGCCTCGATACCGAACAGCAGGGTGAAGCTCCCCGGCCGGCTCTCGTCGACGATCTGACCGCCGAGGAGACCGCCGATGCCGAGCCCCAGGTTCTGCATGAAGAACTGGAGGGCGAAGGCACGGGTACGGGTGGACGGCGTGGAACACCACACGATCATCGTGGCCAGGGCCGGCTGCATCACGGCCTGACCGGCGCCGAGGGCCAGCGCGGACAGCAGGATGGGCACGACTCCCGTGGCGAGGCCGAGCGCGAGCGCACCCGCCGAGGCGGCCACGGCCGCACCCATGACCACGGGCACCGGACCACGTCGGTCGATGATCCGACCGGTGAAGGGCAGCGCGACAAGGGCGCCCAGGGCGAAGGCCACGAATGCGCTCGTGGCCGCCATGGAGCCCAGACCTCGCACCTGCGCCACGTAGATGTAGAGGAACGGAACCGTGAAGCCGATGCCGAACGCCGTCAGCGCGTTCCCGGCCTGGATCCGCCGCATCGCGGCGCCCATCACCTTGGTCACTTCTCACCTGCCTTGATAACTGAAGACTGAAGACTTCATACCTAAAGTTCGATCCTTAACAGTACACACCGAAGGAGTTAGACGCCAACGCGTTCGTGCC